>CALELC010000550.1 GCA_937904535.1 uncultured Planctomycetaceae bacterium | reverse complement strand
CCGGCTCGGCCGACACCGGTGATGTTTCGATCGCGGGCGACACATCGCTTGATCTGCGGCTCGCCGACATCAACGGTCAAGCACAGAACATCATTCGAATCACGGCGGCGGTGATCGGCGTTGCGCTGATGATTGCCATCTGGCACGAAATCCTGCCGGCGCTCGGCGTTCTGAACCAATACGAGTTCTGGGCGAACGGCATCAAACCGCCCAATGCTGACGGCACCCAACCGCGGGTAACGCTCGTCGACCTGCTGTACGCCGTGATGTGGTTAACGTTGACCGTTTTGGGGTGCCGCAACTTGCCGGGCTTGCTCGATATCGCGGTGTTGCAGCGCTTGCCACTGGATGCCGGAGCACGTTATGCCGCCAGCGCCCTCACGCAGTACGCTCTGGTCGTGATCGGCACGGCGATCTGTTTCGGCCAAATCGGTATCGGGTGGCAGAGCGTGCACTGGCTCGTTGCTGCGATGACGGTCGGTTTGGGCTTTGGTCTGCAAGAGATTTTTGCCAACTTCGTCTCCGGTATCATTTTGTTGTTTGAGCGTCCGATTCGGGTGGGTGATACGGTCACAATCGGTACTGTCTCGGGGACGGTAACGCGCATTCGCATACGGGCCACCACGGTGCAAGACTGGGACAACAAGGAGTTGATTGTCCCGAATCGCGACTTTGTCACCGGCAATCTCGTGAACTGGACCTTAACCAATCCCAATTTGCGAGTGGTGATCGCCGTGAACGTCGCGTTCGGATCGGACACGCGGTTGGCGACGAAGCTCCTTTACGACCTGGCAGTGGCTCATCCTTTAGCGCTCAGTGACCCTGAACCGGTGGTGTTGTTCTGTCGTTTTGGCGCCAGCAGCCTGGAGTTTGAACTGCGGGTATTTGCCTCGGGTCTATCGAATTCACGAACTTTGCGACATGAACTGCACCTGGCGATCGACGACGCGTTCCGCGCGCACAACATTGAGATTGCGATCCCACAGCAGGGGCTGCATCTCCGCTCGATGCCACAGGAGCTGAGCGAACTGCATCTGCAGTCATTAGCAGGCACACGCCCGGCTAACCTACATGGGGATGCTGAGGATCCTGCTCAAGCCTTGATTGAGGCGCGATCCAATAAACAGGTGGCTTAAGATAGGTTGGCAGCCGCAGAACGAGTGTCATCCCCGCATTTCAATACGCTGATATCGTTGATCCATGGTAGACGAATTGCCCTCGCCCGCTGACGAAGCGTTTCCGCTGTCGGGTCGCCTAGCTGGTATCGATTTCGGGACGGTGCGGATCGGTGTTTCAGTGTGTGACCCGCTGAGGATTTTGGTCAGCCCGCTGGAGATCCATCAAGTTGCTGGCCAGGCTCGCGACGCAGCGTATTTCCAGTCGCTGGTGAAGCGGGAACATCTGGAGGGATTGGTCGTTGGATTGCCGATTCATTGCGATGGTGGAGAGAGCGATAAAAGCCGCCAAGCACGAGAGTTTGCCCGCTGGTTGCGGGAAGTAACATCAATACCCGTGCGGCTATTCGACGAACGATTTACGACGTCGGCGGCGCAGAGCCGAATGCGGAGTGCAGCGGGGAGTGGCAAGCGAACCAAGCATCGCCGAGTCGACGCCATCGCCGCACAGGTGATTTTGGAATCATTCTTGGAAGCGCAGCGTCATACGGGTGAACTCCCTGGTCAGTCGATTGAAGCTGCTGCCAGCGGGGATCAGCCTCTGGAGTGACGTGATCGGGCGAGCCGACGAAAAAAATTCCACTCATCGCCGATTTTGCGAGTACAAATCGACATTCGGCTTGCACATTTCTCTAAAACTAGCATCGATCGCACGGAACTTTTCCGGTTACACGTTCGTCGTAGCTAAAGACAAACCTCTTAATTACGGGCTCGTTCTCCAATTGTCGGGATCCTGCGCCTGCCGCTAGCCGTTACGCGGGCTCAGGCCATCCCGGCGCGTTTAGTTGCGTCATCACCATGCCGTTATCAGAATCCGAAAAAGAACTGTTGCTCAGTGCGTCGCTCGACGGCGCACTGAGTGCAGACGAGCAGGCGATGCTCGACCAATGGTTCCAGGAGGATCCCTCTGCGCTGCGGCAACAAGAAGAGTTATTGGAGACGCGGAATCAGCTGCGAGCTGCGCTGGCGCCGCTGCGGCATTCGAAGCTGGATGCCGGTTTCGCCGATCGTGTGGTCGCTGCTGCGATTGAGCAGGCTCAAACAGAAAAATTGGCCGCTACGCATCCGTTGGTGCGGCTCGCGGATCAGCCGGGTGATGTCGCTTCGCGAAGCTCTGGCCGTAGGGATTCTGTCCTGATCTGGCGTTGGGGAGCGGCTGCGGCTGCTTTGGCAGCGTCATGGTTGCTGGTCGTGTACCTCGCTGGCCGGCCGGGCGGGCCTGGGGCTGTTCCACAGGAACTGGCGCAGAACGATGGCGGAGAGCAGCCGGCGACGCGTGCGACCAGCGATCAACTTGCTGCGGATGAACCGGCGGGGCCGGAGGTCGAGCGGGTGCCGGCCGAACTGCGAGATCGTGACGGTGCGTCTAGCTCCGTACCGCCTTCAGCGCTCGCCGTGGATCCGCAAACGCTCGACGGGGCAGGCAGGCAGGCGGAGGCCGCTGGTGTTGACCGGACCGGTGTGGAACCCCCGGTTGTCGCACCGCCCGGGACGATTGCGGAAGCGGCGCCGATGGTGCCTGCTCCGGTGCCGACCGAGGCAACTGACGATGCGACACCGCAGCGGGTGCCGCTGGTGGCGGTGCTCGTGGTTGCCGTCGAACTGACACCTCAGGGCCGCGATTCACAGGCGGTCATCGAGGCACTGCGAGCAGCCGACATCAAGCTTGGTCCTGCGGCTTTGGTGGAGGAGAAGGTGGTGGCTCAGTTGCGGCAGAGTCAGGTGATCGCAGCGGCCGAGGGTAACCGGGCGGCCCAACTGTATTACATCGAAGCTCCGGCAAAGCAGCTCGACCGATTCTTGTTGCGGTTGATGGCGGATAAGGATTCATTCGCTTCGTTTGGAATGAGCATCGCCGATAGTCCGGGACTGCTGGCATCGGTCGCCGATTGGCAAGAACTCGATCCGACCGCGCTGCGACACGCCGACATGTCGGGGCTGGCACGTGACCTGGTGTTAGCTGACGGCGCACCGCTGGCGATTCACCAGGGGCCCGCTTTTGTGCCGATGCCGCGGGAACTGGGAACCGCCGGTCTGCTGACGCCGCTCGATGGGGACACCAGCAGCGGTGAAGACGTTAACGCGCAGATTTTGCTGCTGATTCGCTGAGTCGAATCGCGGGTTTTGCGGGTGGCAAAGCTGTCGATTTTAAGGTGTCACTCAGCCACCCAAGAAACGTCTTTAAACTTCTAAAAGCGACCGCTGACCGCCCTTGCATTCCCGACGATCGGGAGATAACTTTCTCTTAGTTGCCAGTCGCGAAGGCGAGTGAGCAGCAGCACCAAGGAATCAATGCGTCGCGGATGTGGCGAAATTGGCAGACGCGCTAGACTCAGGATCTAGTGCCCGTTTTAGGGCGTGGAGGTTCAAATCCTCTCATCCGCATTTTCTTGGGTGTCCCGTCGCGGTACAGAGCGATCGATAGCGGCGAGAGACGTCGTTCGGTTCGTGGCAGAGTTGCCGTATCGCGAGGCTGCCGCATCTTAGGGGCCAGTGTCATGCACCGCCTGCTGAACGTCGCTGGTTTGTTGGCGAGCCTGTGGCTCGCATTCCCGGTTGTAGCTCAAACTTCAGCCCCCGCGCCTGAGACTCCGCCTGCTCGTGCGGACGCAGCGGCCGAGGGTGACGACCAAAACCAGGTCGTGATCCCGCTGAGCGAACCTGCGCGACGCTGGATTGAGCAAGCTTTGCGGCGGCAGGCGAACGACCCGAACGCTCCGGTTCAGTCCACCGGCGATCCGTTGTTGGATGACGTCTTGGACGTGATCCGGCGTCAAGGCAGCGTACTGGACGGCTCCCTGCTTGATGAACGGCTGGATGCCGACACTCAGCAATTGCTGAATCCCTCAGCGGTACCGAGCGAGCCGGCCGTCCCGCCAGCGCCGCGGCCCGATTATGGGGTCCCTGGGGAGGTGGCGGCAACGCATCCCGATGCCCGCTTTCATGTGGCTGAGTCGTTGCTGCGGGCAGCCCGGGAATTAGCCGCGCTGCCGCGGCGCGATGAAGCGAGTGACCGGCTGATCGCGGCGATGCGCGAGCATGCGACGGTGTTGCTGGTTGATGAATACTCGCAACACCCCAGCCGATTTGAATAAGCGTCTGCGGTCCAGTCATCCGATCTCGAGCGGACGGTTTGGGAAATCTTGGGCTTGGTACGGAGCAGCCGCCGCGGTGCTCGTTGCGGGCGGCTGGATTTTCGCCGACTTCTGGCGTGCGTTGCCGCCTGACGCGACTCCTCAGTTTGTCGGTCGAGCGGCTTGCATCGAATGTCACCGCGAGCAAGCCGATGCGTTTGCTGGATCGCATCACGACCAAGCGATGGAACTGGCGACAGATGCCAGCGTGTTGGGTGACTTCAACAACGCGACGATCGAGCATGACGGGATCGTGAGTCGCATGTACCGCGATGGCCAGCGGTTCATGATCCACACCGAAGGCGAGACCGGCGAAATGGAAGATTTCGAGGTCAAGTACGTGTTCGGAGTGGAGCCGCTGCAGCAGTACATGGTGGAGTTTGATCGCGATGATTCGCTGGCGGCGAACGAAATTCCGCGAGTCCAAGTGCTGCGGATCAGTTGGGACACGATTCACCGAAAGTGGTTCTATCTGCGCCCACCCGATGTCCAAGAAAAGCTGGCACCGGATGATCCATTGCACTGGACCGGGACCGCACAACGCTGGCAGACGATGTGCGCCGACTGCCACTCAACCAATTTAAAGACGAACTTCGATCCGCAGACGGCCCGCTACCACACGACGTTTTCGGAGATCGACGTGAGCTGTGAGGCGTGTCACGGGCCGGGCAGCCTGCACGTGGAGTTGGCGCACAACAAGACGTTCTTCTGGGACCGTCACCGCGGTTATGGGCTGGCAACGCTCAAGGGCGATGACCCCGAGCCGCAGTTACAGACCTGTGCCCCCTGTCATAGCCGCCGTGGCGTGCTCGATCAGCGGTTCGTCGCGGGCGAGCGCTACCATGACTTCTTTCACTTGGAACTGCTCCAGAATCATACCTATTACGCCGATGGGCAGATCAAGGATGAAGTCTATGAGTACGGATCGTTTCTCCAGAGCAAGATGTACCACAAAGGGATCCGTTGCAGCGATTGCCACGATCCTCATTCATTGAAGCTCAAGCACACGGGCAATGCGACCTGCACGTCCTGTCACCAGCACCCTGCCGGCAAGTACGACGTTCCCAGCCATCACCGCCATGCCGTCGGCAGCGAAGGGGCGCAGTGCGTCAATTGCCACATGCCCGGGCGGACTTACATGGAGGTCGACTTCCGCCGTGATCATAGTCTCCGCGTGCCGCGTCCCGACCTTTCGGTTAGCTTGGGGACACCCAATGCATGTTCCTCCTGCCATGTTCGCGATGTGCTCGATCAAGTCCCTCAAGAGCAGCGCGAGTCGCTGCGCGAATACGCCGACTGGCTGGCTGCCGCCGAACAAGGGGACACTCAAGTTGCGGCACTGATTCAGGGAATCGATCAGTGGTGTCAGCAGGCGGTGGAGCGATGGTATGGGACCGACCGCCAGCTGCCGTCACACTTCGGCGAAGCGATCGCCGCGTTCCGATCGGGTAAGCCGGAGGGAGTGCAACTGCTGTTGGCCTTGGCTCGCCGGCACGACGAGTTCACGCCGATGATTGCGCGAGCCACTGCGCTCGACAATTTAGCGGCGGTGGGTGATCCCTCCGCTGCCAAGGTTGCCGAGGACCTGCTCGCCGACGCGAGCGAACCGCCGCTGTTGCGCGCTGCCGCGGTCCGAGCGCTGGCCGCATCCAGTCCGGCGACAATCAAACGCACGTTGCTGCCGCTGCTACGAGACTCCGCGCGGCTGGTGCGAAGTGAAGCGACGCAGTTGCTATCGACCGCAGCGGTGTATCGGGCACTCTCAGCCAGCGAGCGGACGCAGGTGGATTTGGCACTCCGCGAAGTGCAGTCGGCGCTGGCGGTCACGTCCGATCGAGCCGGAGCGCACATGGCCTGGGCCAGTCTCTGTGAGCAACGCGGGAAGTACTCCGAGGCCATTGTGGCTTATCAGACCGCGATTCGCGTCGAACCCGGTATGGCGGGCCCGCGAACGAATCTAGCAGCGCTGCTCGACCAGGTGGCGCAGCAAGGGGACAACCAAGCTCGCGAGCGCGCGGCAGAGCTCCGCCGCGAGGAACTTCCGCTATTGGCTCGCGATGCCAAGTTGGCAGCGGATAATGCCGTTGTTCAGTATCGCTATGGGCTGGCGCTGTACCTTGACGGTCAATTGACGGAAGCACTGCGGCAGTTGGAACGGGCGGTCGAGCTCGCTCCAGAGGTCGAAGACTATCGGTTGGCCCTGCGGCTGCTTCAAGAAAAGATCGCGACCCAGCAACCGTAGCTCGATTCAGTTCCAGAGCACACGCTGCCATCCCTGCGGAGTGATCGCTGCGGCGGGCAGTGCGCGATCAAGCCGCCGCCCTGCCGCAAGTCGGCTGAGAAACTCTAGGGCTGAAGTGCGTACCAGCCGCTGTCATCGCGAGGAGCTTCTGCGATCGGCTTGGCAGGCTGTCGCGGAGTTTCTCGTAGCGTCGAAGCGTAGCGAGCGGCAGGTTCCATCCGCACCTGCCCACCTGGGTAGGCGTTTGCGGCTGGGGCGGGATACGCCACGGTGCGGTCCTGGAGCGATGGCGGGGACAGCGGCGGCGTCTGTTCCCGCGGCTGCCACGATCGGTTGTCACTGGGCGGATATGGTTGGCTCGGTCCCGGTGACCAGGCAGGCGGTTGATATTCGTCGGCAGCGGGAATGGGGGGCAGATCGGAGTAGGGAACCGAGCTCGGTTTCGAACTCATCTGCGGCTCCGCTTCAACCCGCTCACGCGTGACGCTGGCGGCTGCAGCAGGCTCCGCGGTGCGGAAGGCTGCGTGGTTGTTGCTCGGCCAAGTCGCTGCCATCGGTTCCTCGGCGTTGGCCGGAGGCGTGGACGTTGCCGGCGGTGTCAGGCTGGGCCGTGCCGATTCCAGTCGCGGCTGTTCCACCGGTACCGAATCGCCCGGTTGCGTCACCGCCCCAGGATTGCCCTGCAGGGGCGCCATTGTGGGAGGCTGCGGAGCACTGTACGGCTGCATGCCATGGTCCGCCGGCCCGATCGCTGTCGCCTGAGACAAGCCCGAGCCGGTCGGCGCATAACCGCCGGCCTGCATGGTTCCCTGCGCGGCGTACGGCTGAGGACCGTACTGGGCCTGCGGTGGATATGGCGACTGCGGTGCGTACTGCGATTGCGGCTGTGGCGCGTACTGCGGCTGCGGCGCGTACTGCGGCTGCGGCGGTAGCGACCCCGATTGCGTCGGAGGCAGGTAGCGCGGCGGCTCACTCCCGCAGCTCAACTCACCGTAGTACGGTGCCGGAGCCGGCGCCGCGATTGTCGGTTGTGCCGGCTGCAGGCTGGTGTACGGGGTACGCTGCACCTGCTGGGTAATGGTCGTGCAGGGTTGCTGGACAATGACGGTTTGTCCCGTGGCCGGATTCAGTTGTTGAACTGGACGATACACCGTTGTCGGGACATTGTTGTAATTGGTCTGGTAGCGGTTGCCAAAAAGATGCCCCAGCAAGCCGCAGCCCTGGTAGGCGGGCGCTGGTTGTGCGTAGTAAGCAGCGTGACCCGGGGCGACGGCTGGCATCTGCACTTGGTACGCTGCCGCCGCGTTGTAAGACACGGCGGGTGCCGGGGCTCCGTAGTAGGCAGCGACGGCATTGCCACTGGGGGCCGAGCCAATCGCCACCGGCATCCCGGTCAAGACCGAGGGATTGTTGACGGGAGCAGGCAGCATCGTGTATGCCGGCATCTGAGCAGCGGTCGCTGGCTGCAGGCCGCCATAATTAGCTGTGTAGCCGAGCGTCGGTTGCGCGACGGGCGCCAGATCAGCCGGCGCGGCTGCCGCCAGGTTCGTTACCGGCGCACCGACAGCGACGGGCGGTCCTAACGGCGCAACCGTCGGCGCCAGTCCGACCGAGTAGGGCACGGCCGGTGTCGTGGCGGGCTGATGTTTATGAAACAGCCAGTCAAAACAACCGGCGCCGGCAGGAATCGCACTGCCACCCGCGATGAGGGCTGCAACTAAGGCTCGGCGTTTTTCAATCATGAAGATAGGTAGTGGTTCTAAGATATGACGGTGAGTCGTCTCGCGGGTCTCAGTCCGGGCGCTAACAATGCCAGGATAGGTTGCAGGGGGCCGTCCGAACACGTCACAAACTTTAATTTAATGACGTGTTTTACAAAGCCTGGTTGATGATAACGCTTGTGCGTGTTGTAGCGATTATCGCGGCAAACTGCTTAATCGGGCTTCGGTGCGAAAGGTTTGCACTGCTCGCTGCAGCACGAGGTCATCGCTGTCCCGAGTGATCTCGCCCTTCGCGTTCGGCCGGGCGGAGATGTAACTGGGTTCCACCGGAATATCCGGGCTGACACCGCGTTCGCTGATCACTTGGCCGCTGGGCGAATAGAACTTCGCCGTGGTCAGACAGAGGCCACACTTGGCAGACTGCATCCGGAAGATTCCTTGGACACTGCCTTTGCCATAACTTGTTTCGCCGAGCAGTTTCCCGCGGGCGTGATCGCGAATCGCACCCGCAAAGATCTCGCTGGCACTGGCGCTGTCCGAGTCGATCAGGACGACGAGCGGCATCGTCCAGGTATTCGTCCGGTGGGCTGAATAGTCGAAGTTCTCGCGGGTGTTGCGTCCCCGAGTGGTGACGATCCGGCCGCTGGGCAGGAACCGATCGGCGACTTCCACGGCTGCGGACAGCAGACCTCCAGGGTTGCCGCGGACGTCGATGATCAGCGATCGCATCCCTTGGCCTTGCAATTCCCACAGCGCTTTTTCCACTTCACGAGTGGTGGTCTTTTGGAAGTTGGTCAGCCTCAGATAACCAATCCCCGCTTCAGCGTCGACCATATGAACGTTTTCCACGCAGGGGACATCGACCCGCCGGCGCTGAACTTGTAGGTCGCGGGCGTTGCCCTGGATATCGGTGACCGTCAGCGACACGAAGCTACCTTCGGGGCCACGCAGCAGGTCCGCAGCGAAATCGGGTTTGACCTCTGCGGTCAGCGAATCATCCACGCGGACGATGGCTTCGCCCGGCTTCAGGCCGATCTCGGCCGCTGGACCACCCGGAATCACGCTTAAAATCATCAACCTGTCGTCGGCTGCTTTGAGTTCAACGCCGAGTCCGACAAAGTTGCCTTCGATGCTGGAAAAGGTCTCGTCAAGCTGACCCGCGGTCAGAAATCGCGAGAACGGGTCGAGCGAGTTAATCGCTCCACAGACAAACTCCAGCACCGTGGCGGGCGCGGCCAATCCCAAGTCTTGACGGGCTGAACTGGCAACCTGTGCGGCGATCGCGCGTAGGTCATGTCGTGACTTGACGTCGCGGTGCACCACCTGCAGGTGGACGTTTTGCCGGAACCGCTCGACGGCTTCAGGATCCGCATGGGGCAAGGCACGCTTGATGAACAGTGGCTCGGTTAGGGCCACCTCTAACGAAGCACTGCCATGCCGCACCAGCCGCTTCCATTCCACGCCATCGACATAGTGGGTCTCCATATTCGCCAGCACCTCGGAGTACAGATCCAGGGCCTGCTGCGCGGAGAGCTCGCTGATCGATTGCAAGAACGTACTATCTTGATAACGCCGCTGCACATCATGGTGTAAGCGGCAGATCAACAGTCGCTGTTGCAGCGTGGCATTGCCGGGGAATTTGCGAACGGCGGTTTCATAGTGACTGATCCCGTCGCTCCACAGACGTTGCTGTTCCAGCAGCAGGCCGGCCTCGAGAGCGGCCTGTGACTCAGCGTCAAGTGCCGAGGACTCGGTATGAATGGGCGGAGAGCCGCCGAAAACGGTAGGTGCGTGTGGTGCCGAAATCCCTCCGGCTAATAAGAGGATCCCTCCGGTAACGCAAAGCAATCGAAGCATTGGCGTTGAATCCGGTTGAAACGCGGTAATTTTCCCGAAAACGGTTCAATCCGAGCCCGGGGGGCGACCGCAGCGCAAAGTTGCAGCCGCTCAAAGATAGGTCACGTTCAGTGCCCGGTCAAAAGGCGAATCACAGCGAGGGACGTCCCAGCTGGCGCTACCGGCACAACCGCTCAGGTCGATTTCCGGTCGCGCCGGTCAGAGGCGATTGCGCCATCCCCAAAGCACCCAAATTTGAGCAATTGGGGAGGAAAAAAATTGAGTTCGCAATCCTCGGCGATTCGCCCCACGCATCCCGGCGTCAGAAGAAAGCGTTGTCAGCAGGAGAGTGCGGGCGCTCGGTCAAGACGCGGCCGAGCGTGAAACACGATGGCGTGAAACATTCCTGCATTTGCCTGCGGTTTCTCGCCAACAACATCCTTGCCAACAAGCTTCCATTGGGCTTCGCAGCAACGATAGGCGCGGGTCTCGGGCCGGTCAAGGAAGCATTGACTCTGGCGGTGAGAAAAACCTACTCTCGCGCTCCGAGAGCAAAAGGAGTTGAGAATAACGTGCCCGGAACGGATCGCTGTCCAGTCTCGCCCCCGATCAGCCCGCGCGTGGCGCGGCGTTGGCAGCATTGCTTCTGCGTGCTGATTGCATGGGTGGCGTTGGGCAGCACGCCTGGGTGCACGACGACGCGTTATCTCGCGCTCCGCGATGTTCGCGATAACGCACTGAACGTTCCTCTGACGCTTGTCGGTCGGGATGGCCCGAAGATCAGTGACCGGTCGGCCAATTCCCTGAACCGCTTCGGCCTGCTGGAGATCTACCAGCGTGACCGGCATCGCGCCGTCGACCACATTCGCAGCGTGATCGACGAATCCAATGACCCGGAATTGATTTACGCGCTCAGCGAGTTGGCCTATGTCGAAGGGAAGCTCGCCGAACGTGCAAAAGATCACGCATCGGCACTCAACTTTTACAGCATCGCGCTGACCAATAGTTACGACTATTTGTTTTCTGATGAGCTGTTGGAAAAGCGGAATCCTTATGATCCGCAGTTTCGGCGCGTCTGCGAGATCTATAACGAATCGCTGGAGGATTCGTTGCGGTTGCTGTGCGCCAACAACACCCTTCGCCCCGGACACAGCTACACGATCAAAACTCCGGAACGCAGTTTTACTGTCCGCACATCGACGCGTGGCGGCTGGGACCCGGAAGAGTTCGACCGCTATGAGTTCGTGAGCGATTATAGCATTCAGACGCTGCACAATCGGCACATGACCTACGGGCTGGGCGTGCCACTGATCGCCGTGCGCAAACCGTTAGATCCGACCAGCCCCAAAGAAGCGTATTATCCGGATGGCTTGTCTTATAGCGTGACTGCGCTGATGCGCTGCAGCCCACGTCACGAGCGGCAACAGGGCGGATCGCAAGACTGCATCCTGGAGTTTTATGACCCGCTGCAAGCGAATCAGGTGCAGCTGGCATCGGAATGGGTGCCACTGGAAACCGACCTGACGACGCCGCTGGCGTTTTTCCTCGATAGCCCTGAGTTTCGCAGTCGCAATCGTGTCACCGAGGGCTTAATCAATCCCAATAAAACGCTCAGTCAGCGCGGCTTGTTCATGCTCGAACCGTATGATCCCAATCGGATTCCGGTTGTGATGGTGCATGGGTTGTGGAGCAGTCCATTGACCTGGATGGACATGTTCAACGATTTGCGGAGTTACCCTGAGATCCGCAGCCGGTACCAATTCTGGTTCTATCTGTACCCCAGCGGTCAGCCGTTCTGGCTGAGTGCCACGCAGCTCCGTCATGACCTGGCGGAGATGCGGGATGTCAATGATCCCTACCGCCGCCATGCACCGCTAGACCAGATGGTGTTGGTCGGACACAGCATGGGCGGCTTGGTCAGCCGGATGCAGACGATCGACAGCGGCGACGACTTTTGGCGGATTGTCAGCGATGAGCCCCCCGAAAAGCTGAAGGGTCCCGAGGATGCACGCCAGCGGCTGGTCAGCACGCTGTACTTCACGCCGAATCAATCGATCCAGCGGGTTGTCACCATCGGCACGCCCCATCGCGGCAGCGAGTTTGCCAACGATTACACTCGCTGGGTGGCCAGCCGTGTGATTCGCTTGCCGCAGCTGGCGCTCACGACCGGCCAAAACCTAACCCGCGAAAATCCCGGGTTCTTTCGCGATCCGAAGCTGCTAACCGTTAGCAACGCGATCGATTCGTTGGCACCGAGTTGTCCGATCTTCCCCGTGATGTTGCGAGCGAAGAAAGCCGAGGGCGTGAGGTATCACAACATCGTCGGCGTCTTGGAAAAGCCCGGATTCTTTGGCACCCGCTCAGGACGCGGCGATGGGATCGTCGACTACACCAGCGCCACGATGGACGACGTCGAGAGCGAATTGATCGTCAACGCGGAACACACGACCATTCACACGACTCCCAAAGCGATTTTAGAAGTCCGCCGGATCTTGCATGAACACCTGCGGCAGGTTGATAGCGGCGATCGCGTCGCCCGCGCCGTGTCGGCTCCTTGAGGGGGTAAGCCGAGTTGCAGGTGAGTTGCTGTTGTCTGTGTCTGAGTCCGCTTTGCACTCCTGCATCACCGGTTATCTTGAGGCATGAGTGGTACTCTCCTCTGCCGGCCGCGATTCTGCTGATGGCCAGCCCCGCGGCCGCGGAGACATGCTGAACTGCTGCTCCCTTCCTGCTTCCTGTCCGTGATGACTGAAGAGTGCGATGAGTTCGAAAGTCGATTCCGACAACGACCGTATGACTCCGATTCCGACGATCGGTGCGACAGGGAATCCGCTGTGGAGCATTTCTCGGCGGATGCTCACCGCAGCCGGACCGCTGGTGGCGCTGCTGCTGGTGGTTGCATTTTTCGCCGTCGCTGACGCGATGCAGGGCGGCGTGGGAAACTTCGTAAGTGTCGGCTCGGTGCGTCTGGTCGGGGTGCAGAGCGTCAAGGTAGCGATTGCCGCCTTGGGGATGACTCTGATCATCATCGCCGGCGGCATCGATCTGTCGGCTGGAACCGCTGCGGCGCTCTCTGGCTGCGTTGCCGCGTATGCGCTGGGGCAGGGATTGAGTATTCAAGCGGCCATTGCGACGGCGGTGCTCACGGGGGCACTGTGCGGATTGCTGAACGGGATGTTGATCAGTTTCTTAAAACTGGTGCCGTTCATCATCACGCTTGGAACCATGACGATTTTTCTCGGAATCGGTAAAACCATCGCTGAAGATGGGGGCACCATTCGTCCGCCGACCGGCTCGATTCCTGAGTGGATGGACCGGATGGTCACTCAGTTTCCCGATCCGCTGTGGATCCTTGAACCCGTGCTGCCGAACTTTGGCTGGGGCGTGTGGCTGGTGCTGTCGCTGGCTATGATCGTCGCGCTGCTGCTGTATCAGACGGTATTTGGCCGGCACATTTTTGCGATTGGTTCCAGTGAGCCGACGGCTCGCCTGTGTGGCGTGGCCGTGACGCGCACGAAGCTGGCGATTTACACCCTGGCCGGTGCCTTCATCGGCTTGGCCGGAGTCGTTGACCTGGCACGCCTAGGCAAAGGCGACGCGACGGCTGGCTTAGGGCTCGAGTTGGAAATCATCGCTGCGGTGGTGATCGGCGGCGGCTCGCTGGCCGGCGGGCGCGGTTCGGTTTTCGGAACCTTGTGCGGCGTGTTGATTGTGCGCGTGATCAATCAGGGCAGCACGGCGCTGGGACTCGAGAATCAGATCGAAAACATTCTGCTCGGTGTGATCATCATTACGGCCGTGGCAGTCGATCGACTGCGTCAAAAGCATCTCACAACGGCCACCGTGTAACGTCGGCAGACCGGGAAGAGGCTTGCCAGAGGCTTTTGTTCGCTCAGGTCGGATCGGGCGGAGTGGCGTTGTAGCGACGATACAGTGGTTGCACCGGCCGGCCGATCAGGTAGTTTTCGATTCCATGCTCGAGCGCCCGACGACAAACCGCAAGAGCGCCATCGAACGCCTCGAGGGTGCGATCGATGTCTTCGTCGGTGTGGGTGTAGCTGACAACGAGTGAACTCATCAGCACGCCGCGGCGAATCGTTTCCTGAAGCAGCAAACTGCGGAGAGCCAGAGAAGGCTGGCCAGCAGCGTCGAGCGTGGTGTAGGTCAGGCAACAGGGACGCCCAATGATCTGGATGTGATCCTGCAGCCCCCGGGCAGCGATGATCTGCTGACCTTCTCGCAGCAAACGGCGACCGCGAGCGTAGAGCGTCTCGATCACAGGCTCTTGCGCGTAGGTCTGCATGGTGGCGATCGCAGCGGCCAGCGCATGCGTTTCACCGCCATGGGTAGTTGAGAGCAGGAACACCCGTGCCGACGAATGATCGAGGCCGCCAAGTTCCATGTACTGACGTTTGCCCGTCAGCGCCGAAATGGCAAACCCATTGCCCAGTGCTTTACCCCAGCACGATAAGTCGGGCTCGATTCCGTAAACGGCTTGACCGCCGCCCTTGTCCCAGCGAAACCCGGTGATCATTTCATCGAGGATCAATAAGGCGCCGTGGGTCCGACACAGCTGTTGCACCTGGTGCAAAAAGCCATCGCGTGGATCTTCGTACTTGGCCGGCTCCAAAATGAGCGCGGCGATCGAATCGGGGTACTGCGAGAAAAGACGCTGGACGTCAGCAAGGTTGTTATAAGCAAAGCTGAGAGTCAGCTTCTTCGTGATTTCGGGGATTCCGGCATCGAGCGGCGTCGTGCCCATGAACCAGTCGTCGCTGGCAAAGAACGGTTGGTCGCGACAGCAGGCAACCAAGTCGCGTCCCGTCACGGCGCGCGCCAATTTGACGGCTGCCGTCGTCGCATCGGAGCCGTTCTTACAAAACTTGACCATCTCCGCCGTCGTGATCAGCTGCTGCATGGTCTCGGCAGCACGCACTTCGATTTCCGCGGGACGGCTGAAATTGCTCCCTCGGGCCAGCTCGGCTGTGACCGCTTCGACAACGGCAGGAAACGCATGGCCCAGTCCCACCGTACGATTTCCCATGCCGTATTCGATGTACTCATTTCCATCGACATCCCACACATGGCTGCCTAAGCCGCGGACGATGAATCCCGGTGACAATAACGGATACTGATCGTCCCCTTTGGCGTAGCTGTGGCAACCGCCGGGGATGCAGCGGTGGGCTCGGCGTCGCAATTGATGAGAACGGTCGAACTGCATGGCGAGGCCTCCCTCCCGGCCGCTCATCAGACCTTAGGACTGAATGATCGAGTTGCTGAGCGTGCCGACATGGTCGATGGTGATCTGCACCACATCGCCAACTTGCAGTGTGAAGTCGCTGTTGGGGACAATCCCCGTGCCGGTCATCAGGAACGCGCCATGGGGAAACTCATTGTCGCGTCCTAGCCAGCTGACCAGGTCCTCAAACTGCCGCGCCATCTCGGCCGCCGTGGTCTGACCGGAGAATACGGTTTGTTGCCCGCGTTCGATCTTCAATTCCACACCGATCTGCTCGACCGGCGGCAGCGGATTGAGCAGCGAGATCCACGGTCCGAGACCGGCGCAGGCGTCATAACATTTCGCCTGGGGGAGATACAGCGGATTGTCGCCTTCGATATCTCGCGAACTCATGTCGTTGCCAACGGTGAGGCCGACGATTTGCAGGCGAGGATTGAGCACGAGCGTGATT
>CALELC010000549.1 GCA_937904535.1 uncultured Planctomycetaceae bacterium | reverse complement strand
CGGCATCGGGTACCGGCGGGGTGACCGGGGCTGCCGGATCTGCCGGAACCGGCGCAGCGCTGCTGGCGACGCCGCTGCCGATGTAGGTGTCCGCAGGCGCTGGTTCAGCGGCATCCGCCTCGGGCTGAACCGGGCGCAGAGGGCTCAGTTCGGCCGCAATGGTTTCGGGCGGGTAGGCCTGGGCAGTAGGGGCCGGAACCATCGGCTCCGTGCGACTTACCGGCGACGGCATCGCCACTTCATTGCGGGCCGGCGAGGTTAGCGGCACCGACTCCGCAGCGGCTTTGCCAGCTTGAGCGTCGGACGTTTGCGGTGCGGCTGCGGCCTGTTGCTGAGCCGCGATTTTTGCGTCGATGTCAGCCAGCGACGGTGGCTGGGGAATGGCAGACGGCGCTGCGGGACGCGGCGTGGTGCTGGCGGTGGTCGGCTTTTCGGTACGAGAAGCCGGAGGAACCGGCGCGGTCTCCGGCTCCAGTGGACGACGAGCGATACTTGGAAACGCCGGCGCCGCAGGCGCTGCAGCTTGATTCTGAGCGGGTCCGGCCAACACGGCGTCGGGCGTCAGCGGATCGATGACTCGCCGACCGCTGCGACGGCTGCTGGAACTGGTGGACAGCTCGGCCGGCGTGGTCTCGCGAGCCTGTGAAGTTGCTGGCGGTACCGGCACAGCAGCAGCAATGCGCGCCGAGGCTACACCCGCGGCCGGTTCGCTCGCCTGAGGTGGCTGCGGTACCGAGCTGCTGGAAGATGAGGCGACCATCGCCCGCGTTGTCGCCGAGCGCTGCGCACTGGGAACGACATCGCGAATCGGCTGATCAGCGTCCGATGACGCCACCAAGGAGCCAGTCTTGGGAGCATGATAGGGCACCCCGCTCCAGTTCACCGACGCCGGGTCCGGCGGTGGCAGAGGATAAGCCTTGCGCCCATCATCCTTCGGCCCCTTTGCCGTCGGCTCCGCACCGAGCAACTGTCCCAACATGCCGCCAGAGGTCGGCACCACATCGCCGCGCCGGTTCGTGTCCCCGAAGGCGATCGCACGCGAAACTGTCTGCCCTGCCTCAGGCTGCGACGCAGATTTTGCGGGCGCAACTTTTACCGGAGCGACTTTCATCGGCGGCTTGGAAGGTGGCTGCTGCTGGGCCCAAACAGGTGCCGCCCCCGGTAACCCTGCTGCGGCCAGCCAGGCGAGGACCAGCAGTCGACGCCCAGCGGCTTTGCGTGAGAGACGACGCCGGAGTGCTGCGTGTTGGGAGCCGTTAGCCATCGGTACTTGCTCTTTAAAACGGAAGGTCATGCCGCAATTACAGCGTTTGTATCGGCTGGACCGGTTGCAAGAATTGAATCGATTCGATCGATTCATGCCGGATTTGGCGCTCGATGTGCCGACACTTACCCCTTTCCACCTGCTTGCCGGCTGGGTCCGATTCAGACCCGTCTGGCGGCTGAACCCTCACAGAAGAACGCACCATGAGCCGACGTGAAAAGATTGAACAAATGCTCGCCGAAGAGCCGGGCGACACGTTTCTGCGTTACAGTCTGGCGATGGAACTGCGGAGCGAGGGCGACCACCCCGCCAGCATTGCCAAGCTCGCCGAACTGACACAGGATGCGCCGCCCTATATCCCCGCGTTCTTCATGGCCGCCCAGCAACTCGTCGAGCTCGGCGAGATCGACCAAGCTCGCGGCTTTCTCCGCGATGGCATCGAAGAAGCCCGTCGCCAAGGCGATTCGCATGCCGCAGCCGAGATGAGCGAGCTGCTGCAAACGCTCGGTGAGCTAGGCGAAGAACTCTGAAGCGACACGCATGGCAAGTGAACAGACTGAAGCCATCCTGCTGCGTCTGGTGGAATACAGCGAAACGAGCCTGATCGTCACGCTCTACACCCGTGACCTCGGACGAGTGTCCGCGATCGCCAAAGGAGCTCGGCGGCCCAAGAGTTCGTTCGAGGGCGCACTGGACTTGCTGTCGGTCTGCCGCATCGTGGTGATCACCAAAGCGTCGGATGCGCTGGATATTCTCACCGAAGCCAAATTGCAACGGCGCTTCCGCGCCGCTGAACGCGGTCTGACCCGGCTGTACTGCGGCTACTACGTCGCAGAATTGCTGCGGCTGTGGACGGACGATGGCTCTCCCAACCTTGAACTCTACCAGCTCAGCTTAGAGACCATCGCCGCTATTGATAGCGATGCCGATGCGTTGTGGCGTCTGCTGTATTTTGAACTGCAGGGCCTTCGCCTCCTCGGCCATGCTCCGGCTACGTCCGACTGCGCCAGTTGCGGGCAGCCCGTCGACCGCCAGGCCGCCAGAATCGGCTTTGGTTACAGCCTCGGCGGCGTTGTTTGCGAGGTCTGTCGGCCTCGCAAAAGAGATGTGGTCACGTTGCGCCGAGAAGCGGTCGAGCGGATCGAGCAACTGCAGCAGCCAGCCGCGGCCATTCCCAACGGGCTTCCAGCAAACGAATACCGCGAGCTTCGCGCAGTGCTCAGTCGCTACATCAGCACGTCTCTGGGAGCGGTGCCGCGCACCCAGTCGCTACTGCCAGGCCGCTGGGTCGCCCACTAACGCTCCGCTTGAAGCGTCTGCCCTATGCAAACAACTTTGCCACTGGCTTTCCGCCGTCGGTGATCGGTACCGGCCGGTCGCCATCGTAGAGCGACTTTGTGTAGTCGATCCCAACCGCAGCATGAATCGTGGCAAAGAAATCGGGGACCGAAACCGGATCGGCGACGATCTTCTGTGAGAGCTCATCGGTCTCGCCGTACGCCCCCTGGTGCCGCAATCCACCTCCCGCCAACACACAGGTGAAGGTGGAGCTTTGATGGCCGCGTCCTCCGCCCGCATCGAATCCCGGTGGTCGTCCGAACTCGGTGGTGATGACGACAAGCGTCTTATCCAGTAACCGCTTCTCTTCCAAATCGAGGATCAGACCGGAGACAGCCGTGTCCAACTCCCGAATCAGAGCATGTTGATCGAGAATCCCGCGGTTATGCACATCCCAGCCGGCTCCATTGAGGAAGTTGAGATTGTGAGACACTTCGATGAACCGCACCCCACGCTCGATTAAACGCCGTGAGAGCAGGCAGCGCTGACCAAACTCACCCCCATAGCTTTCGCGGAGTTTGGCAGGTTCGTTATCGAGTTCGAAACTCTGCATGAACTCTGGACTACTGAGACGCAGGCTCAGTTCCGCAGCGGCATCGTAATCCTGCAACCGCACGTCCTCGACCGGCTTCTGCGCCTCGCGCAGCTCTGTCAAATATTCCAATCGCCGCGCACGACGCCGCTGATCGATCGGTTCGGGCACGGTAAACCCGGCCGGCCCGCGTCCGGTATCGGTCAGATACAGATAGTTGTCTTTGGCGCCGAGAAAGCCGGGTCCGCGTGAGGCGCTCGGATAGCCGATCAACACATACGCGGGAACACCATCGGCTGCGGCTCCGCGCTCATGCGCGATGATCGAACCGAGCGATGGATAGGTCACCGTACCACTAATCGGACGCCCGACATGCATCCAGTTGGTCGCCGCGGCATGTTCATCAATCACCGAATGGTTGACGGTCCGCACCGCAGTGATCCGGTCCATAATCGCAGCCACTTTCGGCAAGTGTTCACAGACTTGAACGCCTTGGACCGCCGTCGGAATCGCGTCGTAGTACGATCCTGGTTCCCGCTTCTCAGGATTGCCGCGGCGCTTTGGATCGAACGTGTCGATCTGCCCCATCCCACCCCCGAGCCAGATCGAAATCACATGCTCGGCCTGCCCCCGAATCAAGGTTTCATTGGCTGACGCCCACGGGGTTACCAGCGGCGTGCCAGCAGCTGCGGCACCGGCCAGTAAAAACTCTCGGCGGTCCAAATGCGGAAGGGACATGGGGATTGTCCTCAGGTTGGAAGGAGCGGTAGGTGGGATATTTTAGACTGGGTAGCAGCAGGTACGGCTACGGCATCCAGAGAAACTCGCGGAGGTTGACAACGCTCCATACAAAATCCTCGTAACGTTGCCGCCACTCAGGTTGCAGCCGCGGGTCGGCTGGCGGTCCTTGCCGCACGCGTCGTGCATGTTCTAGCTGAATGCTGTTGGCTTCATTGCGGAGATGGTTCGACCAGGTGACCTGCGGCAATCGCTCCCACGACGGCGGCTGTACTCTCTGATCGGCCGGAACCAGTCGTTGCTGAAAGCCTTCAGCGAGTTCCTGGGTAAATCGCTGCTTTTCCTCAGCGTTGGGCAGACGAGTTAGAAACGACAGGAAGATCGAATCCACCAAGGCCTCCGGCGTCTCTGCCTCGACGGCCAGATCGGCCAGATGGCTCTGGTGACTGGCGCTGGTCAGCCACAGTGTCAGGTGACTGTTCGCAATCACCGCCGGCTGGCGCACATTGGGCGCGAGCTCTCGATCGGTTCTCGGGCTCTGACGATCCGCTGACCAACCGAACGCCGTCAGAACTTCCTCAACCATCGCAGCATAGGGGAACGTCAAGCTCGGCCGGTCACGTTCATTGGACATGCTCACGAACATCCAACTGCGGTGCGGCTTGCCAAAGGTATTGCGACTAGCCGCAGTTCGGCGTCCGTCAGGATCGATCGTCATTTCCTCGACCTTCATCCGCTGACCAGCAGCAACATAGAAGGAATCGACGAGTTGCTCGGCCGTCATTCGCCGACGCTCCGGGGCATTGAACAGCCGTTCCTGCGGAGCGGCCGCGAGGTTCTCGCCGATCGCTTCGCGCTGGTAGAGCTGCGAAGTCATGATCCGCTTGGTGAGGTGCTTGAGGCTGTACTGATTTGCGACCAAATCCTTTGCCAGCCAGTCCAGAAGCTCGGGATGACTGGGCGGATTCCCCTCCCAGTCATGCGGAGGTTCAACGATCCCAGCGCCCAGCAACCGGCGCCACAAGCGATTCGCAATGACCTGAGCAAAACGCCGGTTTTGCGCAGCCGTGATCAAGGCTGCTAAACGCTCACGCGGATCATCGGGGTTCTCCATCAACGCGTGGAGTTGCGGCCCATCCTCCGCCCCGGTGACCTCGGCAAAGTGCCAAGTGGGCTGAACGCTCTCGCCGGGCTTGAGCGTCACCTTGATCAAGGATTGGTGTCCCTTACCTTCGAAAAACGCGGCTGGAACCGTGCTCGACTCCGGCACACTGACAGGCTGGCGAGCCAACATCGCTGCCAATGAGAACAGCTCTCGCTGGCTGGTCGTGTGGTAAGGCGAGTCATGGCAGCGGGCGCACTGCATCTCCATCCCTAAGAAGGCGCCCGCCAAAATATGGCCCTTGGAAGCAAGTGGCGCGTCATTTTGAGAAGCTTGCCCAAAACCGGCGCTGCCGCCTTCAGGAGCAGTGCCGCGCATCATCACCAGTTCGGTAACCCAGCGATCAACCGCCTTATCGTCCCGCAGGGCATCATATAAGAACCAGCGGAATGGCCCGGTGCTATTAAGCGTCGCGTTGAGCATCGTTGGATTCTCTGCCAACACATCCTGCCAATAGCTGATCCAGTGGTCAGCCCAGCGCGGATCGTCGAGTAGACGCTCGATCAATCGCTCGCGTTTGTCCGGAGCCGAATCAGCGGAAAACTCACGAATCTCAGCCTCCGTCGGTACCACCCCAACGGTGTCGAGATAGGCTCGCCGCAAGAACGCAAGGTCATCGACCACCGCCGGAATTGCGGTCTGGCTGAACGACAGCGGGACCTCGGGCCAAGGAGCGCCGGACGCAATCCAGTCTTCAAGGATGCGGATTTTCTCTTCGGCGAGCGGTGGCCCTGAGGGCGGCATCCGTTCCTCGGCGAAGTCACTGCGAAGCCGATTGATGAGGGCACTCGCCTCGGCCTCGCCAGGTTCGATCGCCGGCAGGCCCGAGTCACCGCCCGCAATCGCCGCATCGCGCGAATGGAGCCTCAGGCCACCTTGGTCTTTGTCACCGTGGCAGCGAAAACACTCGCTTCTCAAAATCGGAAGCACCTGAGCATGGAAGTGCTGCGCTTCGGCTTCAGGAGTGCTGCTCGCAGCCGCTTTCACCTGCTCGATCCTCGCTAACACGAATGCATCGATCGGGTGCTCAGCTGCTGGCATTTTTGGTATCGCGGGCGGCTGGTGGTCAGTGACCCACTGAGTTGCTGCGTCGTGTCGTGATGCCCAATACGCATCTCGACTGGCTGCTGCGGCTCGCCGCGTGGCGTCGTTGAACGCATTCAGCGACGCCTCGATCTCAGCGAGTTTGGCCTCCACGACCGGATCCGTCAGCGGCAACTCCGTTTGTTGCCAGTCGGTCGGGCGCAGCAACGAATACGCCTGCCCGTCGCTGCTCCGCAGCGCAACTACCAGTTCTCCAGGTTCCGGCCGGAACCGCTGTCCCCCCGCGATCGCTTCCAACACCACGCGCACCGGACCAGCTGACTTGATCTCGACCGTCCCAATCACTTCTTGCTGACGATGCCAGGCCGGACGATGGCCGGGAGCAGGCGGCTCCGCAACCGGTGTCATCGGTTCTTCACCATCGGGCGAGCCGGTGAGCGGCTGCGTGCTGCCGACTAACTTGCCATCGACCCACAAGCGAGCGAGACCACGAGAACGGAATAACAGCGTCTGTTCGCCCGCAGGCAGCTCGACATCCGCCGCCATACGAACCACGACCGGCGCCTTCCACGCGGTGCGCAAGCCCCAATCGTCATAGCGCAGCGGCAGTTGGTTGAGCAAAAATGCATCGCCTTCCCAGCGCGCTGCCTCGGCAGGCCAAGATTCGTCCTCCATCAACCAGCGGTCATGTGCGGGAAAATCGGGGTGGAAGGTGACGACCACCCGGTCGCTCGGAAGCGGCCCGAGCTCAGGCATAACCGGCGGAGCGAGCCCTACTAACGTGATCTCGCCGACGCGGCGATAGCGTTTCTTAAGAGTCGCTTCATCGAGAACACGCCGATGGATCGCAATGGCATCCAGCCCACCGTTCCACGACACACCGGCCGATCCGCCCATCGATGAGCCGATCCAGATTTCATCATCATCGTTGATCGGAGGCTGCTTGGTAGGACCGCCCATATCCCAGCGGCCCGGAAGTTGTTTACCGTTGAGCCAACCTTGGATGCTTTCCGGCTCCCCAAATCGATAGGTTACTGCAACGTGGTGCCACCCGGTCCGCGGAACAAATCCATCGGTAGTCGTCCAACGGTGCCAGTGCCGGTCACCACCGCCAGCGACGGGTGTGGAAGCGAACAGGAAGTTGAGACAAGCCTTCCCGCCCTGGCCGGTCACCCGCAGCGCCCAGTTCTGATTGTCGCCCGCAAAGCCTCGCCGTCCGGTGCGACCTTTGCCAATGATGTAGCGGCTTTCTCCATCGCGGAGTTCCCGCACATTCACCCAGGCTTCGAGTGTGATTTCATCGCCATTGGTGAAATCAAACGGACTGTTTGGCCCTGGATCCGCCAACGTTAGCCGGGCCCCGTTGCCATCCAGCCGGACCGCCGTGTTGTGTTCTGAGAAGTCGGGATAAACCGGTGGACGCGGTCCCTCGACATCGCGATGAACACTTCCGTGCAAGTTCAGCGGTGTCTGCTCTTCGGCACCAAAGTCCCAACGCGCGACAGGCTCATCCGCAACCGCCGCTCCCGCTCCCATCAGCAACACGCCGTTTAACAATAGCAAACGGAAAAACAGACTCATGCAGACGCTCGAACAAGTTGATGAAAATGCAAACCAAACTGAACCAGCCCCGGTTCACCGATTGCCGCAGAGTTTGACGGTGAAATCGGCAACGTGTCGACCTTGCGCGCGGGCGACTGCCAGTTCATTCTCCGTCAGCTGCCGCTCACCGCGTGGGCCGGCGATGGCTGAGGCACCATAAGGCGTTCCGCCGCTGACCTCAGCGATGTTGCTCAGTTCCGGCGCGCTATAGGGGACACCCAAGATTGCCATCCCGTGGTGAAAGAAAAAGGTCGACATCGCGAGCAAGGTCGTCTCTTGCCCGCCGTGTTGGCTGGCCGTTGAAGTGAACGCGCTGCCGACTTTGCCGATCAGCGCTCCGGATGCCCAGAGCGAGCCGGTGGCATCGAGAAACGCGCGCATTTGAGCCGCTGCTGAACCATACCGAGTCGGTGAGCCGAGAATGATCGCGTCGGCTTCACCCAAGCGTTTCGGATCAGCCACGGGGATGTGAGCAAACGCCTTCCGGGCCTCGGTCGCCCCCATCTTTTCCAGCACTTCCGCGGGCAGTGTCTCCGCGACTTGCAACACCTCGGGCTCAGCACCTGCAACCTCTCGTACACCGGCAGCGATCTCCTCGGCCAATCGATAGACGTGTCCATAGGTGCTGTAGAAAATGATCTGGACGTTCACGCTCATCACACGTTGCCCTTGCACGAGAATGGTTTTGGCGCCATAGCAGAATGCATCGTAACGAGCGGCACCGGAGCAGACTACTAGCGGGGCTGCGGCGTTCGTTTCCCACGCCGCATGCGGCGATCACACGCTTCCCCAGCCACCTCCGCCCGGTGTTTCCAGCCGCAGTCGCTCACCTGGCGCGACATCGAGCGTCGTCGCCGCGGGCAGGGGCAGAACCGATCCATCAGGACGCAGCAACGTGTTGTAGCCGGGCTCGCCCGGTTCGCCGCCAGCCAGTCCCCAGGGACGGTTTTCGCCGCGACGATTGGTGATCAGCGAAAGCGTTAGCGGACGCAGAAACTCCAGTTCGCGGACCAATCCATCGCCACCGCGGTGTCGGCCTGCGCCGCCACTGCCGGCACGCAGAGCAAACCGCCACAACCGGATCGGGTAGCGAGCCTCATAAACCTCCGGATCAGTGATCCGCGTGTTGGTCATATGACAATGCACTCCGCTTGCCCCCGGACCATGGGCCGTCGCTCCTGAGCCACCGCCAATGGTCTCGTACGAGCCAAAGGTCGCGTCGCCGATCAGCACGTTGTTCATGGTTCCCTGACTGGCTGCTGCAACGCCGAGCGCTCCCAGCAGCACGTCGACCACCCGCATGCTCGTTTCCACATTCCCAGCGACGACCGCGGCACATTGTTCAGGCGTGTCGCCCGGCGGCGGATTGAGCAAACCCGTAGGGATCCGGAAATCGATCCGTGAGGTGATCCCGCCATTCATCGGCAACGTACCGCCGATCAGACACCGGAGCACGTACAGCGTTGCGGCGGTCACGATCGCTGGAGTGGCGTTAAAACAGCGAGGATGCACTGGCGAAGTACCGGTAAAATCGATCGCCAGTCGCCCCTGACCAGGCGTCAACCGTACCGCGATCACCGTCCCATCATCCAGGGTATCGGCAAACGAACGCGACTCTGCCCCGAGGGTTGCGATCCAGCGGCCGACCGCGTCGGCGGCCTGCTCGAGCATGCGCGCAGCACAAGCCTCGACAACTTCCTGGCCGAGTCGGCTCACAAGTTCGCGCAGCGCCTTGCTGCCAGCCACGCCTGCGGCTCGCTGAGCGGCGATGTCGGCCAGATTGATCTCCGGCGTTCGCGATGGGTACTTTCCACCGGTCAGCAACTGCCACAAGCGTTCTTCGTACTCCTCTCCGCCACGTCGAAGTGCGAGCGCACGGATCACAACGCCTTCTTCGGCCAAGTTCGTCGCACTGGGCGGCATCGATCCCGGAGTCTTGCCGCCGATCTCCGCGTGATGGGCGCGGCTGGCGACGTAAAAATCGGGCTGCTCACTCGGCTGACTTCCGTCCTGCTCAGCCTGGCCCTGCGAGCCGCAAAACACCGGCGTGACCACCGTCACGTCAGGCAGATGAGAACCGCCGGCATACGGATCATTGGACAGGTAAACGTCACCCGAACTCATCTTGGGGAACACCTGACGCAAGTATCGCACAGTGTGTCCCATCGCTCCCAAGTGCACCGGGATGTGCGGCGCGTTGGCGAGCAGAGTGCCATTGCGATCGAACACGGCACAACTGAAGTCGAGTCGTTCTTTAATGTTGACGCTGACGGCGGTCCGCCGCAGCATTTCACCCATTGAATCGGCAATCCCCTGCAGTCGCCGCGCGACGACTTCCACCATCACGGCGTCGGCTCGATCAGCACGAACACGCTGGTTGTCCCCTTGAGGTGACGCTGCTCCCGGTGAGGAGTCGCTCCCTGATGATTCTGCGGCTGAGGCGACCACTCGCTTGCGAAGTTCAAAGCTGCCACTGGCAAGCTTCGTCGCCGACCACCCCGGATCGATCACCAGCGTGCTGGTAGAGTCGACGACGATGCATGGCCCCACCAATTCGCAGTCCACTGGCACATTCGGGCGTTGATGCAGTGGAACCGCGATGCGCCGCCCCCCCAGCGTCATCTCGGTCCGCATCGGCAACGTTTCCGACACCGGCCCAGTAGCGACCTCTGGGACATCCAACGGCGCCTCCGATGCGATGGTCGCTTCGCAGCGAATCGCCGCGACCTCAACCGGCCGGTGTGGTTGATCGTAACCAAACGCGGCTCGATGAGCGGCATGAAATCGCTGTTCCAACGACTCCAGCGGCGCGATTGGCAACGGCAGCGTGGACTCGGTCCCGAGGTAACGGAGATCGGCTTCGCGATGCACCTGGGCCACCGCCGCAACGTTAATCCCCGGAGTAACTTCCTCTTCGAGTTCACTCAGCGCATCCCCCGTGAGCGCCGCGAACGCTTCCTCCCAAAACATCGGCTCCAATTCGCTCAGCGGCCGATACACACCAGCGGTCCGCACGCGGCCAATGTCAGCCAGCCCCATTCCCAAGGCACTCAAGAGACTGGCATGTCGATGGTCGATCACGCGGGTCATACCGATCGCATCGGCGATCGCGCACAAGTGGCCTCCGGCGGCCCCACCAAAACCGACCAGCGTCATCCCACGTGGGTCGCTGCCTTCGGCCGTGCTGACCGTCCGCACCGCTTCGGCCATGTGAGCGACGGCAATTTCTAAAAACCCTTCGGCCGCCTGTTCAAGCGACGCAAAGGCGTCCGTTCCGAGCCGGGCATTCACTTCAGCCAACCGACTTCGCGCCGCAGCGATATCCAAGGGAAACGGAAACCGATCCGCTGGCAGTCGGCCGAGCACCACATTGAGGTCAGTGACGGTCAGCGGACCGCCGCGACCATAGCAGGCCGGCCCCGGATCCGCTCCGGCACTCCGCGGTCCAACGGCCATCCGGCCACCGATGACATCACAGATGGAACCACCGCCTGCGGCCACCGTGTGGATCGCCATCATCGGCGTGAGCACGCGCACGCCAGCTTTGAAGGACTGGTACTGCCGCGCGACTCGGCCTTCGTAGCGACTGACATCCGTGCTCGTGCCCCCCATATCCAGCCCGATTGCCGCGGGGACAGCATAGTTGTCGGCGATCTTGCCCAACGAGACGACTCCTCCGGCGGGCCCGGAGAGGATGCTGTCACAGCCGCGAAATGCCTGAGCGTCAACGAGGTTCCCGCCACTGGTCATCAGCCGCAGTCGCCCTCGGCCCTCGCTGCCGAGTTGCTCGCGAATCCGAGCCAGATAGGAACCGAGAACCGGATTGAGGTAGGCATCGAGCACTGTCGTTTCGGCGCGCGAAACAAGCTTGATCAGCGGTGCGATCCGGCTCGACAAACTGATGTTCGCAAAACCGAACTGCTCGGCGAGTTCCCCGATCCGTCGTTCATGCACATCGTTGACATGAGCATGCAATAAGCAGACGGCGATCGACGTCACGCCTGCGTCACGGACCTGGCGGAGCGCCTCTACAACGGCATCTTCGTCCAGTTCGCGGAGCACCGTTCCGGAAGCGTCCAACCGTTCATCGACCTCGACCACGCGGCGAGTGAGCGGCTGCGGCTTATGGATCGTTAGTTCAAACAGGTGGGGCCGCGTCTGCTCACCGATCTCCAGCAGATCGCCGAAACCCGCCGTCGTCAGCAGCGCTACTTCCGCCCCCGTGCGGGTCAGCAGTGCATTGGTCCCACGGGTAGTCCCCAGACGCATATCGAGCGGCGGCAACGGCTGCGAAAGCGGGACACCCAGCAACCGACGAGCGGCGAGCACCGGAGCTTCCAAAGCTGCGTCGAGTTCAAGCGTATCTCCGGCGGATACGAAATCGGGAAGAGCTAGATCAAACGTCAGCATGCGGGAGATCGGATCAAAGCCAGTGACCAGCCTGGTCAACAGAGCTTGCTCCGCGTCGCCGCGATGGCTGCTGAAGCCGCCGTGGGCCCCGCACCAAAAATCGGCGACATCTTGAAGGGCATCGTCAACCACGACCCACCGGTCACCGACCTCAACCACCCGCGCCCGCACGCGGCCGCTGCTGAGCACCTTCATCGAGCGGCGTGATCCGCCGCTGACGACGAAACAGTCGGTAAACGTACCGCCGACATCGGCCCAAACTTCGCTGCGTGCCACGCTTCCCCCAGACAACCGCTGCATCAGGTGGTGTATTCGGAGTTGAACCGGACATACTCAACGGTGATGTCGCTGGCCCAGCGGGTCGCAGCACCAGGGCCGCTGCCGACGACCAGGTCGATCAGCACTGTCCCGGACTGCTTGATCCGCCCGCTGACGTCCGCCGCGTCAAATGGCAACGGCGTGCCGCCGCGATACAACGGGACACCCATCATGTCCAGCGAAGTCGCTGCCGGATCGATTGGACGGCCCGCGTAACCCGCAGCCGATACAATCCGGCCCCAGTTCGGATCGCCGCCGGTGATCGCGGTCTTAACCAGCGGGCTTTCGCCGATCGTGCGTGCGATCTGGTCGGCATCGTCATCCGACGCGGCACCTCGAACTCGGATTTCCATCACATGCGTTGCCCCTTCACCATCGGCCACCAGCTGTTTGGCCAGTTCGATGCAGGTGGCACCGAGGAAATCGCGAAACTTCGTCAGCGATTCGCCGGACAACGTGCCACGCTCGGTGTCGCCACTGGAGAGCAGCACCAACGAATCGTTCGTGCTGGTGTGACCATCGACGCTGACGCGGTTGAAGCTGCGATCGGCTGAGTAACGCAGCAGTTCGACCAGATCGTCCTGAGCCAGCGGTGCGTCGGTGAGCGCCACGGCGAGCATCGTCGCCATATTGGGCGCGATCATGCCGGCCCCCTTCGCCATCGCGGCCACTCGGTAGCTCTGGCCGTCGATCTCGATCGAGGATGTTACCGTTTTGCGAAACGCATCAGTCGTCATGATTGCGGTGGCTGCGCGGGTAAAGGCGTCCTCACCGCTTGCCAGTTCCTGTGCAGCAGAGTCGATCCCCCGGCGGATCACGTCCATCGGCAGCGGGCGGCCGATCACACCGGTGCTCATCACCAGTACATCGGTCGGGGCACAGCCGATCGCAGTGGCGGCAAGTGCCGTCATTTCTTCGGCATCGCGCATCCCCGCTTCACCGGTGCAAGCGTTGGCATTGCCGCTGTTGATCACGATCCCGCGGACGGTCGACGAAGGTGTCCGCTGGCGGCACAGCGTCACCGGAGCGGCAACGATTTGGTTGGTGGTGTAGACACCGGCAGCGACCAAGGGCCGGTCGCCGACGATCAGGGCCAGATCAGGTTTTCCGCTGGCCTTGATCCCACAGGTGATTCCGGCGAACCGAAAACCCGCCGGTAGTGAACCAGAGGAAGATGCAGCTTCGGGCATGAGGCAGGTCTCGTGAATAAGAAGAAATCTGTCGGGGGTGAAGTTGGCCGCTGGCATCCGCGGTACAGTAGCTATGCTGGTTGATCGGTCGTCCGGTCAATGCCTAGATGCCGAATCAGGACGCCACAGGACTAACACTGTTCCCGGTCAGCGACTGGGAAACAATGGGGTGTCGCGGAGGCGATCCGCTTACGACAGGCTCACGGTCACTCTTCGCATTTTTGTTCGCCCAACCGAAGCATTATCCGCGTGTCGATCCAGCCCACTTCCGTCCCGGCAGCTTTCGCCGCGACCGCTGCCGAGCCCGACGAAACCGCTCCGCAAGCGGCTGGCCGACCCGATCAGCAGTGGGCCGTGCGAACGGAGCGGCTGGGTAAACGCTATGGGTCGTTTGAGGCGTTGGTTGACCTCACGTTGCAAGTCGAGCGGGGTGAGGTGTTCGGGTTGCTAGGGCCCAACGGAGCGGGGAAAACCACGCTGCTCCGCACGCTGCTTGGGTTCTTGCATCGCACCTCGGGAACCGCCGAGGTAATGGGCATCGATCCAGCCATCGACTCGGTCGCGGTGCGGCGGCAGGTGTCATACTTACCCGGAGACGCACGCTTGCCACGGCACATGCGTGGCCGCTCCGTGCTCCGTTTCTTCGCCGAAATCCAGCCGGCGGGCGATTTGGAGAATTGCCTCGCGATCGCGGACCGGTTGGAATTGGACCTGCGGCGGTACGTCGGGTTCATGTCGACGGGGATGCGGCAAAAACTTGCGATTGCCGCCGTTGTTGGCTCCCGCGCCCCCCTGTTGATCCTCGACGAGCCGACAGCGAACCTCGACCCGACGGTGCGGTCGCGGGTACTGGAAATGGTGAGCGAGGCCAAACGCGAAGGCCGCACCGTGATCTTTTCTTCGCACGTGCTTTCGGAGATCGAGGAAGTTTGCGATCGAGTAGCGCTGCTGCGTGCTGGACGATTGGCTCATCAACAGTCGCTGCACACGCTCAAGGCACGGCATCGAATTGTGGCTCGCTGGAACCAGCCAGCTGGTTTCGAGCAGCGCAACGGGCAAACGTCGCAAGCGGCCGTCGCTGTTCCTCCGTCCCTGAGCGACAGCGTCGTGCAGACCCGCATCGAGGGCGACAGCGTCACGATCGAGACGGCCGGTGATCTGGCACCGCTGCTACCATGGCTCGGCTCGCTGGGCCTACAGCAGATGCGTGTGGAAGCCTACGGCCTCCGAGCTGTGTATGACTCGGTGCATGGTGAACAGGTGGTCGAGGTATGATGAACCGCGTTCTGGTCCGCACCTACATCGGCCAATCGCTGCTGTTATGGTCCGCTTGTGCCCTAGCGCTATTTGCATTTGCTTGGGTGCGGGTGTGGGTCAGCAGCCTCGTCGACATGGGCCAGTTCCGCACGATTGTGGAACAGTTTCGCGACTTTGAACGTTTCTCACCGGTCAGCTTCGATTCGCTGTTCACGCATACCGGCCGCCTGGGAATGACGTTCGATGAGCCGATCGTCATTTTGTGCACCGTCATTTGGGCAATCGCTCGCGGATCGGATGTGGTCAGCGGCGAACTTGGGCGCGGGACGCTGGAAATGCTGCTGGCTCAACCGATCTCGCGGACGCGGCTACTGCTGTCACACGCAGTCGTGGCGATTGGCGGCCTGGTACTGCTGGTGCTGGCGCTGTGGGCGGGCTTGGCGGTCGGAGTGGCGCGAACCACCGTGACAGAGACGATTCCGCCCCCGTCAATCCGCATCCCATTCACGGCGTTGGAAGTCCCTCTGACCACTCGGGGGCCCGTGACGGAAACGGTTGCCATGAGCAGCGTTGTCGATCCATGGACCTTCGGTACCGCCGTCTTTGCGTTGTTCGCGCTCGGATTTTTCGTGCTGGGGCTGTCGACGTTCTTGAGCAGCCTCGATCGCTACCGCTGGCGCACGATCGGCGGAGTGATGGCGATTTACGTGCTGCAACTGGTGATGTTCGGGCTTGGCAAAGCGACCGATCGGCTGGAATGGCTGCGCGGCTGGTCGTTCTTCAACTGCTACCGGCCGCAGGTGCAAATCGCCCATGTCGTCTCCGGTGGCTGGACCGCGCCCTGGCGACTGACGGGTCCTGACCCGAACTCTTGGTTCGGGCCAGGAGTCTATCCGCTGATCCTGATTGGCGGCGGGCTGCTGTTTTACGCGTTGGCGATCGTGATCTTTCGCCGAC
>CALELC010000548.1 GCA_937904535.1 uncultured Planctomycetaceae bacterium | reverse complement strand
GCAGCAGCTCCGTCAGCCCGTCGGCAGCAGACGCCTCGCGAGGGGAGCCTGCTGCAGGCTGCGAATGGGAATGGGAATCGGAAGAAGGGCGGTTCAAGCGCGCAACTCGTCAAAAGGCAAGCGTCAGAATGTCGGCAGCGGAACACTGCCATCCAACCCGCTGCAGGTTAGACGCAAGCTAACCGCCAGGAAGGACCGCCGGAAGTCGATTTCGTTCACCCGCGGACTAAAAGAGCCCTGGACTATCGTCCTGCTCGTCGTCGGACTTAGTGATCGCGCCGGCGGCCGCAGCGCCTCGGCGGCTTCCGCGCCGTGACTGCTTCTCGCTCAACGACATGTCGGCTTCATCAAACGGCGAGGTGACCGGGTTGCCGTCGGCATCAAACCCGCTCAGCAGCGTGATCCGCCGTTCAGCAACCGCGAGCAACTGGTGGCACTCTTTCAGCGTCTCGATCCCGCGTTGGTACTGATCGAGCGATGCGGCCAGGTCCAGCTGTCCGTTTTCGAGGCGACCGACAATCTCTTCGACCTCGGCCAGAGCGCACTCAAAGCTGCGGAGTTCGCGTGCTGCCGCAGTCTCCGCTTCAGACGACTGGGAAGAATCCGGCTTTTTACGTGCCACAGGCGTCAGCCACTTATCGCTTGCGATGGCGAATCCGTGCCCGCATGCGTCGCTTCTTACGTCCAACCTTGCGCCGCCCTTTGCCTGTCTTCTTCGTGCCCACCTAGAACATACTCCGTATTTTGCGGTTGAATGGATGTTGCTGAGTTCAACGATCGCGGCTGCTGCCCGCACGGACAGCCCTACCAAATGGGATCGGGGCGAGTAGCGTAGCAGAAATTGCTTTGATGGCAATCCCTCCTCCCGCAGCATCGCCCTGGTTCAGGCTGCCCGCGATCATTACGCACTGCGTGCAGCCTGCTGTGAAACGGGACTCCGCTGGGCCGGCGCCCAAGCGTCGCTGCGCCGGCGGCCTTCGCCCGGCTGTTGTCGCAGCCGGGACTGGCGGCCAGCTGTTTGCTGGCCAGGAGAAACCTGGCCCTAGGAATGCCCCGGTGCAATTGGTGCAGCCAGGTTCCCACTGTGATGCTCTGGCCGAGTCTTAGAACTCGCCCAGCACCTGACCGTCGTCTCGCAGCATCAGGTTGAGGAACGTGTTTAGCTCAACGGAGTCGGAAATCAAGCGAGTCGAACCATCGCACAGCGCAATGTTCACGCCTCCGGGGTGGAAGCTGTAAGCTTGTCCCGAGTTGCTGTGTCCGAGGAACTTGTAGGTGCCCGGGGCGGTGTCGATGGTGGCTTCCCAAGCTGAAGGCAAGCTCGGGTCGGTCGCGGTCGAAGGCTGTGACGGGTTGCCCTGCGTGCCTCTTCCGCTGTTGGTCGGCGAAGTCACGGCCTCGGTATTATCCGACCGATACGCCCGCATCTTGATGCCGTCGCCCGCTCCTGCCCAGGCCATCGCCATCGACTTTCCAGCTACGGCCCGTCCGCGAACGAACACCGCGGGGGCTCCGGCGCACTCGAAATACATCAGTGTGTTGCTGAACCCGTCGGTGATCGCGGCTGCGCGAGCGCCTTGACGCCGCGGGTCAGTGCTGCGCGAGTCCGGTGGGCTCATCGCCGTGTTGTAGTTCATCTGTGGCTCGCCCTCTTGATAGTACAGCGAGTGGCCCACCGGCCGCAGAGCCGGGATACGGGGCGTGGCGTAGTCAGCGGCCTGAACAGGGAACTCACCGGTGCTATCGCTCTGGATGATCACTCGGTCGCCCGGAGTGCTGGGGCACTGGAACGTCGAGAGCTTCGTGTTGAACAGCTCTTTGAGTTCGACGGGCCAGCCTGCGTTGAGCGCTCCGTTGAAACCGTGCTGGCCATTGGGGTGCACCACGCGATCGATTTCTTCATAGATCCGGACCTGTTCCACATAGGGGAGGATCCGCCAGAGCGATCCGGTGCGAGAATACGGGTAATAGCCGTTAATGTGCTCGAACTGAGTCATCCCCAAAGCGATTTGCTTCAGGTTGTTCTGGCACTGCATCCGCCGTGCGGCTTCGCGAGCGGACTGGACGGCGGGCAACAGCAGACCCACCATGATGCCGATGATCGCGATCACGACCAGCAGTTCGACCAGCGTGAAACCGTAACGGCGGGCTGAGGTGGGAGGGGAGCAAGGCGGGATGGCGGCCGAGTGCCCGGTAGGCAAGCTGCGCATGGGAACGGGTTCCTAGGGAGGGTGAAACGAGGAGAGGCGACGCGACGTCCCGTAACGTCGTCCTCATCCGCACGCTTCTGGCTGGCTATCCCGGAAGACCGTTGGCTTGCTAAGGCGCCGGATCAAATGAGAGTGATTCTCAATAGCAGCCGATGTTAACGCCGCCACAGCCGATTGCAACCCTCTGCGCAGAACTTTTCTGTCGCAGCCTGTAGGGTGGTGGTGCGCCCCTCAGGAAGTGGGTGCCTAGGCCGCAGCCGCCGCGTAATCGCTACCACCGCACCGTGGCCAATCCGTTTTGTCGGCATCAACCCAACTTCTCGCCCGTTCGTCGTAATCGGACTGCTATCTTGTCCGCCTATGCCGATGTTTGTGTTTTTGATCGTCGTCGTTTCGTTAGCCTGCGGGAGCGCGCCACCCCGATCGGTTGCGCTGGCGCCTGCTTTATTGTGTTTGGCGATTTTGGTGAGCCTGTGGATGGTGCTCGCTCGAGCCGCCGCTGCGCGGGCAGTGGCGCTGATCGATCAAGGCGGATCGCTTGCACTTGCCGCGCAGCAGTTGCAGCGTCAACTCGATCGCCTGCGTTGGGCGGCCATTGCTGGAGCAGTTGTCGGTCTGTTGGGATTCGGACTGGCTGGCGCGGTGCAGACGTGGCCGTACTTTTCTCAGTCGATGGTGTTGCAGGCGCTGGTCTTGCTGACTCCAGCGCACCTTTTGATCGCAGCCACGCTGTGGGCCGAGCGGCGATTTGACGCGGTTGTCGGCCGGGCCGCGCGCGATCGCTGGTCGACGGCGGGTGACGTCGCCGCCTCACTGGTGCGGTTGGACGGCTGGATGATTGCGCCGATTCTGGTGATGCTCGGGCTCGCTGATTTGCTGGGACGGGTGCCCTCGCCGTATGCCCCGAGTGCTGGAGTGGCATTGGTCGTCGTGACACTGTTGGGTGTCCCGGTATTGGTGCCGTGGATGACCAAGCGACTGTGGCGCACTCGGCCACTGCCGACCGAGTATCGCTGGATCGACGAAGAAATGGCTGCCGCCGGCACGCCGGAGCTTGACGTGCGGCTGTGGGATACCGGCTCAACGAGCGTCAACGCGGTGGTCGTCGGGTTCTTTCCGCGATTCCGCTCGCTGTTATTGACCGATCGACTGGTCCGCGAGCTGCCGCCGGAATTGCTGAGAATGATCGTGTTGCATGAAGTTGCGCATATTCGGCGGGGCCATGTGTGGCTACGGTTGCTCGCCGTAATCCCCGGTTGGCTGGCGGCGGCGGCGTTGATTCATCGTTGGGGCACCGATCCTGTGGTGCTGGTGGCCAGTAACGTCGTGGCGATTGCCGTGACGTTGCTGCTGTTGCGGTTCGTTTCTCACTCGACCGAGTTTGATGCCGACCGCACGGCCTGTGAGCTGGCTCTGCAAGCGGAGCCGCGTGGGCATTTTAGTAGCGGTCGAGATGCCCGAAGCGTGGCCGAGAGCTTAGCGGAGGCGCTGCGCAGGATGAGCCGCAGTGGAGGTGAGAACCGCCGGGCCTCGTGGCTACATCCCAGTGTTGAAGATCGCTGCGGCCGGTTGTGCGCGTGGGCCGAGCAGCCGCCGCGGGCGGTGTGCATCGATCTGACGGCTCTGCGGTCTGCCCCATTCTCCAACGCGGCTGTTCAACCGATACTCTGCCGGAGCGTGGCAGCGACTCCCGCAGCCGAATCCCTGAACCTGGAGAAGATCGATGAGTCAAACCGGTGTGATTACGTTCAAAGGTAACCCGATGACTTTGGCTGGTGAGGCGCTGAACGTCGGCAGCCCCGCCCCCGCCTTTGAATTGCACTATGCCGACAACGGGCTGAAGAAGCTCACGCTCGAGGACCTCAAGGGGAAACCGGCGATCATCAGCGTCGTTCCCAGCCTCGACACCCCGACCTGTGCCATTCAGACCAAACGGTTCAATGAAGAACTGGCATCGCTCGGCGACAAGGTCAATGCCGTGACCGTCAGCCGCGATTTGCCGTTTGCGCAGGCACGCTTCTGCGGCGCCGAAGGCATCAAGTTCCGCACCGCGAGCGATTATCAAACGCACGCCTTCGGCACTGACTATGGGGTCGAGATTGAGGAACTGAAGCTGCTGACTCGGGCGGTGTTCGTACTCGATTCGACGGGCAAGGTTGTTTACAAGCAGATCGTCAGCGAAGTGACCCAGGAGCCCGATTACGCTCCGGCGCTCGAGGCCCTGAAGTCCGCTTCCTAGTCCTGATTGTTTGCCAGACTCGCTCCCGGTCCCGCCGCTCGCGGGGCTGGGCGGTCGTTGTTCAGCGCTCGAACAGCGAGCTGCGAACCTCGCTCTCCAGCGTTGCCCGGTTCTCCATCGCTCGCTGGAATTTTTCTTTGGCTAGGCTGTAGAGGATCGTCGGCTCCAGCGGTTCGACGGTGGCGTTGCGCGGTTGGCCAGTCAGTAGCGCTGTTTCGCCAAAGAAGTCGCCAGCTTGCAGCCGCGCGATCTCGCGCTGTTCTGGTCCCTGCTTGACCACCACGCTCCCTTCGCGGATGAGATAAAAGCGGTCGCCGGGGTCGCCTTCGCGAATCACTTGCTGTCCCGGTTCCCAATTTTCAGCGATCATCTGATCGGCCATTTCGGTCAGCGTGCGCGGGCTTACCGATTCGAACACGCGGCAGCCAGCGAGCATCTGAGCAATGATCGCCGCTTCCTGCACCAGCACATCGCTGCGAATCCGACCATCGCACAGATTCACGATGCGATCGGCGACGTCGAGGATCCGATTGTCGTGCGTAACGATCAAGATGGTTGCCTGCTGTTCCTTCGCGTGTCGGCGCAGCAGTTCGACCACCGCCCGGCCGCTCTCTTCGTCCAACGCGGCGGTCGGTTCGTCGGCCAGAACCAGTCGCGGGCGATGCACGAGGCCGCGCGCAATGGCGACGCGTTGTTTCTGCCCACCGGAAAGTTGCTTCGGTTTGTAGTTGACGCGCGCAGCCAAGCCGACGGCGGCAAGCATTTCCTGAGCCTGGGCTGTGTGCTCGCGCGAACTGCGGCCGCCGTCAACCAGTTCCAACGCCATCCGCACGTTTTGTGTGGCGGTGAGCGATGCGAACAGATTATGCGCTTGAAAGATAAATCCGATCTCACGCCGCAGCCGCACCAAGCCGCGGTCCGAAGCCTCGTGCAGCGGTTGGCCGAGTACCCAGAGTTCGCCTGATTGCACCCGCCGCAGCGTCCCGATGAGCGTTAGCAGCGTCGTTTTGCCTGAACCACTCGGTCCGGTCATGATCACGATTTCACCGGGATAAACCGCGAGTTCATTATCAAACAGCACTTGCTTGCGCAGCTCGCCGGTCCCGAAGAAGTGTTCGAGGTGCCGCACATCGACCGACGGGTTGACGCCAGCGGTCATCCGCTGCCGAAGCGTGGGATGAAAGGACGTCGAACGCTGAGGAGATCGGTTGATCATGAATCGGTGTGAGAGGTTCAAGCCGGCGGGGTGATCGCTCACCGTGTTGCAGCCAGCTTACTGCGCCCACTGTGACGGGCACGGGAAAACCGCAACCACCGAGCAGGATTGTGAGCGGAATCGACAAATCAATTGCCAACCCTACAGATTTTTCCGGCAGCGCGATGAAGCGTTGCGCAAAATAGGAAAGCAGTAATCGATGCTCGGGCCGCTCCTGTTGTGGTTGGCAGCGGCCCCGCAAGCTTCTCGACAACACGCGTGGACTGGCAGTGTCTGTACCTCAACGATCATGCGACGCCTTGAGACAGCCCGTGGACGCCTGCGGGCGTATTCGGGGTGCTTTCTGGCGTGCCTGCGGGCGATCGTGGAGCGGCGTCTGCATGGTGCTCGCAGGGTTGGCACTCGGCTGTGATCGCTCCTGGCCGACCATCCTCTCGAGATCGGCGGGCGAAACCGCTCCAGCCGCAGACGAACATTGGCAGTGGCAGCCGACCGTCCACGCCCAAGGTACACTGCTGCCGGCGCAAGGCGTGCTGCGACTGACCAGCACTCCGGGGAATCGAATCGAACAGGTACTGGTTAAACCCGAACAGCAGGTCAAAGCGAGTGAACAACTGGTGCGACTTGCGAGCGATCGGGCCCGTGAGGAAGAGTTGCAACTGCTCGATGAGCGAATCGCCGAGGCTCAGCAGTTGTGGGAACTCGAGGTTGCCGAAGCCGAGGAGACGGTGGCACAGGAAGAGCGGGCGGTGCAGCAAGCTGAACTCAGCCGCCGCCACGCGACCCAACAGGTCGAGTTCGTGCGCCAGGCAGAGCAGACGGTGGCACTTGCTCGCCGCCCTCTGCAACGCTTGGAACAGGCGGCTCAAGACCCGGCTACCCGCACGCTGATCAGCGCCGTGGAACTCGATCGCCAACGATTGGCGGTGGAGCAAGCAGAGCAACAGTGGCGACAGAGCAGCCTGGCAGCACAGCAAGCCCAAGAAGCGGCCGAAATCGCTGTCGCTGCCGCCCAGCGGCAACTCACCGCTGCTCAACAGATCCGGGCTCGTTTGGAGCCGGCCAAGTCGCTCGATGTGTTGCGGCAACAGCGAGTGCTGTTGGAAACGCAGCAGGAGATTGCTCGCGTCGTGGCTCCGATCGATGGGACGGTGCTCCGAGTTGAGGCTAAACCAGGTGACAGCGTGGGCCAATTGCCGCTGGTCGAGATGGCTGACCTCACCACCGTCCATTGCCTGGCGGAAGTCCACGAAGCGGACGCGCCGAGAGTGAAAGTTGGGCAATCGGCGAGCATGCAATCGGCAGCGCTGCAGGAGTCGCTGACGGGTCGTGTCGTGCAGATCGATTCAGTCGTGGGGCGGCCACAACTGCGTTCGCCGAACCCGCTGGCACCGGTCGACTTTCGCGCTGTCGGAGTGACGATCGAGCTCGACCGCGAGAGCGCCACGCGCGCGGCCCGCTGGATTCAGTTGCAGGTGGACGTGACGATTCACACGCCCCAGCAGGAAGACTTGCCGCACCGACCGACCGCCGAAGCGATGCCTCCTGCCGCCAGCGATCGCCCGGAAGGTGGTCGGCCGTGAGCCTCCGACGGACGCCGCTGGCTGTTCTGAATCTGCTCAATCAGCCAGTACGGACAGTGGTTTCGGTCACCGGAGTGACGTTTGCGCTTGTGCTGGTGTTCATGCAGTTGGGGTTTCTCGGCGCCGTCGGCCACACCGCCACGATTGTGCTGGACCGATTGGAGTTTGACCTCCTCATCCGCTCGCCCGAATATCTGCACTTGTACGAAGCGGGGCTGGTCGAGCAGAACCTGCTGCATTTACTGGCCGGCCACTCGCAAATCGAGGAGGTGACGCCGTTCTACATCATGCTGCAGCGCTGGCAGAGTCTCGGCGATGACCAGCTCTATCAGGGCATTGCGGTGATGGGGATGCGGCTCGACCAACCGGTATTCGATATTCCCGAGATCGGCGATCAACTCACGAGTCTGACACGCAGTGATGCCGTCTTGATCGATCGAGCAACGCGAGCGGACTTCGGTCCGGCTGATGGAGTTCGTTTCGGTGACCAGGACATCGGTCGCAGCACGATCCTGGGACAACAGCGTGTCCAGATCGTCGGGCACTTTCGCGTCGGCACGGGACTGGCCACCAACGGTGCGTTGCTGATGAGTGAAGCAACCTTTGACCGCATCACACCGGTCGATGTCCGGCAGCACGCCTCGCTGGGGCTGGCGCGGCTCAAGCCCGGAGTCGATCCCGATCAGGCGGCCGAGCAAATCCGAACCTGGTTAGCGACGCGGTTGCAACGACCGGTACCGCCGGTTGAGATTCTCAGCCGCAACGAAGCGGTTCAGTGGGAGCGAAATCGCTGGATTCGGCAGACGCCGATCGGACTGATTTTCCAAATGGGGACCGGGCTGGCGCTCGTGGTTGGCGCGGGCATTGTTTACATGGTGCTGTCGACGGACGTCACCAATCGTTTGCCGGAATACGCAACGCTCAAAGCGATGGGGTACGGTGGGACGTACCTGCGGAGCGTGGTGCTGGCTCAGGCCTGGTGGTTCGCCATGCTTGGTTTCGTGCCGGCGACCCTGTTGGCGCTGTTGCTTTATCAGATGGTCGGCTGGCTCTCGGGGATCGAGGTCACGATGACGATCGGTCGGATGGCGATGGTGGCGCTGCTGGCTGTCGGCATGTGCACGCTCAGTGGTTTAGGAGCGCTGCGGCAATTGGATCGAGCTGAACCGGCTGCACTCTTTTAACCTCATCATCGCTGAAGCTCTCCACGATGTTCCGTCGCACCACACCACTCGCCTGGAAGAATCTGACCGCCAGCAAGAAACAGATGGCGCTGGCGTGCGGTGGGATCGGATTTGCTGTGGTGCTGATGTTTGTGCAGACCGGCTTTCGCAATGCGTTGCTCGATAGCCCCGCGCAGATTGTCGAGCTTTTCCATGCTGATTTGTTTCTGCTCAGCCGTGCGCGGAACACGCTGGGCAGCGAAGAACGTCTCGATCGGTCGTTACTCGATCGCGCTGCTGCGGTGGATCAAGTCAAATCGGTGCATCCGCTGTATGTGGAGCGAATGTTGGCGCGGGTGCGAGTCGACGAGAACCGCAGCCGAGCGATCCGCGTCATCGGCATTCCGGATGCGGCGGGCATCATCGCCGACCCTTACACGACAGCGCAGTTGAACCGGTTGCAGCGGCCGCGCACAGCGCTCGTCGACCGCCGTTCGAAATCGTTCTATGGTTTTGAGCTGGATGATCCTCAGCGGCTAGCCGAGCAAGTTGTAGAACTTGCCGGGCAGCGGATTGAATTGGTGGGGCTAACGCAAATCGGCACCGACTTCGCTCATGATGGGACGCTGGTCGTCCGCAGCGATGAAATCGCTCGCTACTTTCCCGCGCGCAACCCGCGAGGCAATCCGCTGGATCGTGTGGACCTTGGCCTGGTGCAATTGGCGCCCGGTGCGGACGTGCGAATGGTGCAGCGAGTGTTAAGCGAACTGGCGCCCGAGTCGATCGACGTTTTCACCAAAGCCGAATTGATCGGACGGGAGAAGCGATTTTGGGGGCAGGCCACGCCGATTGGAATGATCTTTATGGTGGGCACCGTGATGGGCTGGATCGTCGGCACGATCATCTGTTATCAGATTTTGCATACCGAGATTTCATATCATCTGCCTGAGTTCGCAACGCTCAAAGCGATGGGGTATAGCAATGCATACTTTATGCGCGTTGTCTTAGCGCAGTCGCTGTACCTCACCCTCTTGGGGTTTGTGCCGGGGTTGCTGATCGCTTGGGGCTTATTTGCGGGACTCTCCGAGATGACGGGGTTGGTGATGTTGCTCACGCTCCCGAGAATCTTGCTGGTACTCGTGCTCACCGCCGTGATGTGCTTGATCAGCGGGCTGATCGCGGTCCGCCGGCTCTGGGCTGCAGACCCCGCCAGCCTGTTCTGATTGCAGGATGCACCAAAGGCTCGAATCGGGGAGTGTTTCGGAGCTACTGGTCCCAGTGCCCCATCAACCGCAGCAGTTCAAGTTCCGCTTGCTTCGCCTCGCTCAGCCGAACCAAACGCTCGCCCAAGACCTGCTGGCGACGGAGCGTCCAGTGAGCTTCATCGGCAGCCTGGGCTTGCCCGATTTCCGCCAACTGGTGGACTCGCTGCAGCTGCTCGTCGAGCTGCTTCAGTTGCTGGTCCGCCAGTTCGACGCGGGCAAGTGCGGTCTGCAGTTGTTGGGTGGCGGATTGCACTTCACCGCAGATCTGGCTGGCCAAGCCTTGGACTGCCCGCGAGAGTTGGGACTGCAGTTGCCCCAGTTCACCGCTGCGCCGCACGGCCCAGCGAAACGTCAGCTGGCGCAGCCAGGAACTCGGTGCGGGAACACCGGGCGTCCAAGCCGGAATGAGTTGGTCGAGAAGTTGTTGCGCCTCCGGCAATGACGTTTCGTCCAACCGGCAGCGGACCTGTTGCCAGGCCTGATAATCCGCTCGCTGGGCCAGCGCGTCCTGGCACCACTGTTCGCACACGCCATCGGGCAGCGCAGGATGGAGTGAATCGGCCGGGCGGTAGCTGCACAGCCAGGGGGCCTGCAGTCGTGAAGCCATCTGCCGGCGGACATCGTCGCGGCGTCCTTGCAGTTGGACTTGTCGGTCCCGTAGGTCGGCGAGGGTCGATTCCGCCTGCCACAGCGACTCATCGGCCGGTGACAAAAGACCAATTTCAATCGAACGCTGGATCTGGGCGTGAAGTGCCGTTGCCGTCTGCTGCGAGGCTTCAAGCAGCTGGAACTGTTCGTCGAGCATGACCAGCGCGTAGTGACCTTTGAGTGCCGCGGCGACGGCGTCACCGCGTTGCCGCGCCGCTTGACCCTGCAAAAAAGTTTGGGTCAACCGGCCCCGGTCTGCGTTTAGCAGTCGACGTCCGGCCTGAGACGCGATGTGGTCGGCTTGCCGATCCAGCAATCCCGCTGGCCACGCCTGTGCAGCTGCCAAAGCCGCAATCTCGCGCTCGCCCACCACACGCGCTTCCGCAGGCAGCGGACCTGTCGGCTCGCCGATCTGAATCGGCTCGACCATCTGTAAGGCAACGGCCTGCTGTGCGGCGACTTCACCCAGAGGGACTCCCACCGTGAGGATCAGCAGCACGATCAGTCGTCGCCTCACGGTGCGGTCCCTCGCCAGTCGCAGCAGAATCAGTCCATTGGATCGACCGACAACGGCGTCGGCGCGATGCTGCTCACCGGCATAATCGGCAAATCACGACCCACCGCTGAAGGAGCGAGGGCGGAGTGTGGATCAGGCAAACTGGACAAATAAGTCCGATACTGCCGGCCAAAGCAGCCGGCAGATGCGAGCGCCGTGGCGAGGGAACAAAACGTTACTTACCGCCGGCAAGCAGCCCAATGTTGTCGGCAGGCCCACGCAGCGGATCGGCACCAATGGTTCCGATCAACTGTCCCAGGTATTCGGGCGAATTGACTCGCGCTAGTTGCCGATTGGCGTATGCCAATCGTTCCCGCAGGTCCAACTCTTCCACCACGTCTGCATGATTGGGATCAGCCACATACTGCTCAATCCGCCGCTTCGTTTCAATCCACAGCGCGGTGTCGCGGTTCTGCTTGGTCTCTAGTCGCTCGCGATACCAGTCGCTTTGCAGCAGTGCCTCGGCAGTGAACTGAGCGCGGACTTCGGGACTGTGGGCATCGTAGCCTTGGTAGGTCCCGTGAGCCATGATGCTCAGCAGCGCCTGCAATGGCGGGCAGGCCGACTCATAGGTCCCATCATCAAAGTATCGCTGAGCCACTTTTCGTTGAGCTTCGGCGATATGCAAGATTCCATCGGCGTAGGAGTCCGGGTCCTGCAATTCAGGTTTGAGAATGCTCTCCGTGAACACTTTGGCTGGGTTGTCAAACACGCGTGCCAAGTAGGTCCGTACAAACTTAGCTGTGATTCGGTAGCCGAGCCGGCTGGCAGGAATGCTTTGCCCCTGATACTCAAAGTCTTCAATCCTTTCGAGCATCCCAGCGGCGATCAAATTGGCCGGATCGCGTTCCTCCGGTCCCATGCGGCAGAAGACTTCCGGAATCAGCAAGCTGATGTCATGTCCGACTTCAAAAGACGGCCCGATGTGCCCGGCTGCAGTGCTGAACCCACCGAGACCGGTCAAGATCATCGATACGATCGCCGTATTGAGGTCGGCGGTCGTCTGAAGCATGTTGAACGGGCCTTTGGTCAACGCCCCTTCGCTGCCGGCTCCGGTCGTGCTCGGACTCTTGCCCGTGAGCGAGCAGACAAAGTCCATGATGAGTTCCGGCAGCTCCTGATAATGCACGGGGTTGTACACGGCGAGCGAACGAATCCCGGCCTCTTTGTCAGGCGGATTGTTTCGCCGCCCGCAGAGGATGGCGCCGACCGGGGCATGCACCGGTTCGTCAGCCGGCAGGCTGCGGAACAACTGCATTCCGCGATGAGCCACATAGGTCTCACGCGCGTTGACCATATCGGGCCGGTCCTGCAGGTAGCGAGGGTTCTTGCTTAAACTGCCATCGGGCATCCGCCGCGGATGATCGCTGCTGACCACATAGGCGGATTGGGCTGCCACGCTCTGCGAGAGCATTTGCTGCATGGGCGGTGTGAACTTTTCGAAATCGATCACGTCGCGGACGATCTCTTGTGCTTGTTCGGCGTTCAGCGGTTCCATGTTGCTCATGAAGTTGCCGCTCCGCGCCAGATCGATCTCCGTCTGCTTATCCAGCCCGCGGTGAATCGCATCATCAGGACGCTGGAACAACCGATATTCGCAGTTTTCGACGAACTTATAGCTGAGGGCATCGGGAACCGAGGGACCGAGCGGTCCCAGGCGGCGTTTGGGGACCACCACGCTGGCGCTGATGTCGTCCTCTCGCTGCACCTTCGCAGCCGGAATGAAATCCTGACGGAGTTTGAAGGTTCGCCAACGCGACTGTTGCAAGCCGATTCGCAAATAGGTTCCCACCAGTGCTCGGTCGCCGAACTTCAGCTCGTGGCCTGGGTCGCCATTGACGATATCGACGCCAAAGTGGTCACGCCAGTTCTCATGAATCTCGGGCTGGGTGAACCGTTTGATGATCAGCGCCATCGCATACACATGCTCAGGAATACTGGCGAGCCATTCGTTGTATTCGTCGCTATAGTCAGGCGAAGGGGTCAGCAACTGAATCACGCTGCCCAAGGAGCGTTCGCCGGACAAGGCACTGCGGCTGGCGCGTTTGGAATAGTCCGGCTTGTTGGCATAGTCCTTGCGCCAACGGTCCTGATAGTTGCGAGTGAAGATCTGATCGAGCAAGGCGAAATCTTCATCGATATCGGCGACGAAGATCGGTCCATAGAGCATGTAATCGCGGAGACTCTTGCTGATTTCGCTTTTGCCGCCGCCGGAGACGGTGCAAGGTTTGTGGCAGAACACGCCTTCACCGACGGTTCCCACCAACCGCCAGGATGGAGCGCTGGGGTGTCGCTCTAACCGAAGCTTATAACCGCTGGGCGCGATATAAATGTTCTCGGGCGACAGGGGAATGCTGTATTCCTGCCCATTGCGAGTCCAGCGAATGCATCGCAGCGAAAGTTTCGCCTGAGCATTCTCCGGAACATAGATCACGCTCGGCCAGGTTTTGTCGACGCCATAGCCCTCCGGTTTGATGTCGATGAATGAGGCATAGTCTCGGGCAACATCGTCGAAGGTGCGCTGGTTATAGCGGCGGCTGTTCACCTGAAACTCTTCGCCGAGTGAATAGGAGGCAAACGCGAGCGCACCGCCGGAATGCTCTTCTTCGACGCCGCCCATCAGGTTGGCGGCATAGCTGATCTGCGTTTTGACTTCCTTTTTGCAGTAGCCGTAATAGTTGTCAGCGATCAGCGTCACCACCACGCCCGACGCATCGCGACAGGTGAGCTTGAAGGCCGCGCCATTGTTGTACTTTTCGTTCTCGTCTCGGTAGCACATCGAGTCCTGACGCTGGCGCTCCGTCGCCTCATCGTAGTGCGGCAGACCGAGTTGCTTCTTGGTCAGCTCGACCAAGTGCGGGGCCAAAATCACACAGCCGGTGTGACCGCTCCAGTGATACACATCCAGTCCGGCATCGTTCTCGGCGATTAGGGGATCGCCGGCATTGCCAAAGATCGACTCCACAAAGTCGAGGTTGCTGATCAGTGAGGCCGGCGCAAAAAATCGCACTTCCATCGATTTTTCATGGCAGTACCCCCGCACACGCGGCCGGACGAGCGGACGCAGCAGCAAGGAGACCCACGTTCTCGCTGGCTGCGAACTGTTGCTGGTGTAGGGTAGCAGCAACAGGTCATCCGGCGGATTGACCGCATGGCGAAAGAGTTCGGCAAAGACGGCGCGCGGGACCGCACGCTTGTCGCCTGGAATCGTCAGGCCACCTTCAACGATGTGAAAGGTGCCGGATGTGGTGCGGCAATCACTCGCCGGGTTGTTAAGCACGCCGTTGAAACAGCGATAGGAACTGACCAGCTTGTTCGAGAAACAATCGCCCTGCGAGGGCAGGCTCATCTCGCGAGCCATGCCGTGGCGGTCGAGCACCAGCGACCCCGTCGGCAGTCGCAGCGGTGATGCTCCGACAAGGTCACCGAAATAATCCGCTAAGAACCGCTCGATCCTCGCGTCCACCGGCGGCAAATGCCCGCTGAGCAACCGGGTTTTCTCGCGGAGGCTCTCGAGCATCCCCCGCGAAAACAACGTCATCGCTGAGTTCGTGTCGTCTTGCGGCGGGGCAAGCCCGGCAGCGGCCAACTGCAGTGCAATGTAGCTGCGTAAATGCATTCGCTCCACAGACTCGTCGGCCCGCTCGCGATCCCAGCCGAGAGCCCGCTGCAGTTTTTCCGGTGTATCGAAGCGATTCATGTAGCCAGCTCAATTGCAAGGATGGGGAGGTGAAGCCCGCGTGGGAAAGCGGCCACAGAATAACAAATCGCGTCCGAATGTTTGAGCCGCCCAGATGCTGCAGGGCTGCTCCCCTGGGGCCAAAGAACCTCAACTACTGGAGTTGCTCGGCTTGCGGCTGGCCGCGTCGAGAGTTGCGAGCTGATCGGATGTCAGACTCAGCCGCATCGCACCCAGCAGTTCCTCCGTCTGAGCAACGCTTGTGGCACTGGCAATCGGAGCTGCCACGGCGGGCTGTGCTGCTAGCCACGCCAGAGCGACTTGAGCCGCTGTGGCATCGGTCTGCGCCGCGACCTCCTCGAGCGCCGCTAATACGCCCAGTCCATAGTCGTTCAAGTATTTTTCGACCGAACCACCGCGTGCCTTGCCCTGCAGATCGCTTTGGCTGCGGTACTTGCCAGTCAAGAAGCCCGAAGCCAATCCATAGTAGGGCACGGCGGCAACGTCTTCCGCTGCGCAGAGATCCTGGAGCGGCCCTTCGAACGAGTCGCGTTCGAGCAGGTTGTACTGGGGTTGCAGCACGGAGTACTTCGCAATGCCGAGCCGAGTGCTCGTGGCCAGAGCCTCTTGCAGCCGAGGTGCTTCATAGTTTGACGCCCCGATGGCGCGGACCTTGCCGGCCTTTACCAGGCGGTCAAACGTCTGCAGCGTTGCCTCCAGCGGTGTGTTGGGATCGTCGCGATGGGCAAACAGCAAGTCGATGCAGTCGATGCCCAGTCGCTGTAACGACGCTTCCACTCGCCGCTCCATTTGTTCCGGCGCCAGCCCGGCCTCGCCCTGCAATTCCCAGCCGACTTTGGTGGCGATCAGCACATCGTCGCGGCGACCGCGAGCCGCCAACCAACTGCCAATAATCGTTTCGGACTCGCCCCCGCGATTGCCCGGTGCCCAGGCCGAATAGACGTCGGCGGTGTCGATCATCCGTCCGCCGCCCGCGACAAATGCATCGAGAATCGCATGCGACGTTCCTTCATCAGCGGTCCAGCCGAACACGTTGCCTCCCAGGATCAGCGGGGGAGTCGTCAGGCCACTGTTTCCCAGGCGTCGTTCGTTCGTCATCGGTAAGTTCCTCGGCTTGCGGGTACGTCGAGTGTGAAGGTTGCCTCACCATCGTTGGCTGTGCGGCTGCATTCGGCAATCCCTGCACAGAGGCACCGGTGGAGCGGCAGCAGGTACCATTCTGCCAATCTCCTCAGGTCACTGAT
>CALELC010000547.1 GCA_937904535.1 uncultured Planctomycetaceae bacterium | reverse complement strand
TTTGTGCTGTTGCCGGCCTGTGATGTGGCGGCCGACTATCGGGACCCGCGTTTCGGTTGGACTTTGCAGCGGCTCACCAGGCATCTAGCAGCCGGAAACGCATCGCTGGCTTTGGCCGGTGGCGACGCCGCGACGCGGGCAGAGCTCTGCCGCCGATTGCGTGAAAAGTACAACGTGTTGACGTTTGATGCCGATCCGCTGCCGCAGCCGATGGAAGTGATCGCGAATGTTCCGGCTGCGAGTTCGGTGGCACGCGAGGGATGGTTGACGTCGGCGGGCGGATCAAGCGGTGCGGCGGTGAGCGTGACCGACGATTCGCCGTGGGTGGCAGCATCGGTCGGACCCTTGCCGACAGATTCGAACGCTCAGCAACAGCTTTCGACCGATCGGTGTGTGCCCCGGTTGATCGCCCGGATGCAGTGGACGCGGCCGGAGGAACGCTGGCCTGCGCCGCATCGGATTTGGCCGTCGACGAGCAATTGGCCGGAGTATCGTTTGGAAGTCGACGACCTCGACTGGGCAGCGGGAGAGATCGTTTCGGCGCTTGCGTCGATGCGTTGCCCGCTCGAGCCGGTCACTGCGGATGGGCAGTGGTGGGTGTAACACGCCGCCGGAGCGGGTAGCTATCATACGGACGGTGTGCTTGGCTCAGCCAACCGCCGTCCCGTCCTACCTACCTGTCCCACCTCGAACCAGTCGGTGAACGCGATGCTATTGAGATCGGTTGTCGTTGCGGTTTTCCTGTGTGTGCCCTTGCTAGGGGCCAGTCCGTCGCAGGCGGAGTTTCGTGCCGGGGCGGCGACGAGCAACATCACGCCGCCACTGGGCGGTGACATCGTCGGCAATTTCCTGCCGATCACGGCCACGCACATTCACGATGAACTGCATGCCCGCTGCCTGGTATTGGATGATGGCCAGACACGTCTGGCGCTTGTGGTGTGTGATTTATTGGGGCTCCACCGCAGTGTCAGCGACGCTGCTCGTGCTCAGATCGAACAGCGACTAGGGATTCCGCAATCCAACGTGCTGATTTCCGCCACGCACACACACTCGGCGATCAGTGCCCTGGGGGGCCGCTATGAGGTTTCGCAAGAACTGAATGATTATCAGCAGTTCGTCGTCAGCCGGATCGTTGACGGGGTGCAGCGAGCGAACAATTTGTTGCGACCAGCGGAACTTGCCTTTGGCACCGTCGACATCCCTGAGCATGTGTTCAACCGACGGTGGTACATGCGCGAAAGTTCGGTCTGGAAGAGCCCCTATGGGGATGTCGATCGCGTGAAGATGAATCCGCCGGCTGGAAGTGAAGATCTGGTGAAACCTGCCGGACCGACGGACCCCACAGTCTCGTTCTTCGCGGTGCGTGAACTCGACGGTACGCCGATCAGCGTGTATGCCGCCTATTCGTTGCATTACGTCGGAGGCGTGGGCCCGGGGCACGTCTCGTCTGACTATTACGGAATGTTCTGTCACGAACTGGAGCGACTGCAGCAATCCGATCCGCATGATCCTCCATTCGTCGCGATGCTTGCCAACAGCACCAGCGGTGACATCAACAACATCAATTTCAAGACGCCGCGTCCTCGCCAGCAAGCGTACGAGCAGATGAAGTACGTCGCTCACGATGTCGCCGCGAAGGTGCATCAGGCGATTGCGGCCGTGAAGTACGAGCAGGAGCCGAAGCTCGCGGCGAGCTACCGGGAGATCACGGTGAAGCTGCGTCAGCCTTCGCCAGCGGTTGTAGCTTGGGCTAAAGAGAAACTAAGCGAGAAACCCGACCCAGCCGGCGGAGCAGATCTGCCGCGAATCTATGCTCAGCGGGCACTGCAGATCATCGATCATGCCGATCAGACCACCGTACCGCTGCAACTGTTGCAGATTGGTCCGACCACGATCGGCACGATGCCCTGCGAGATCTTTTGCGAGATCGGGCTGGATTTCAAACGTCGCAGTCCGCAGCAGCCGGCCTTTCTCGTGTCGCTAGCACACGGCTACTACGGCTATCTGCCCACTCCTGCCCAGCATCAGCTGGGCGGGTATGAGACGTGGCTAGGCACCAACCGACTGCAAATCGATGCGTCGGACATCTTCCTCGCGCAGTTGGTCTCGATGGCCGAAGAACTCGGCAAGACTCGCTAACGCGTTTTGCCTGCGAAGCAGCGGAGCGGCGAACGCTCGCCGTTACCGCTGTGGCCGGACCACGACCTTCATTTGGTCAGGGTCACCAGCGTGCAGTCGCTCGAACCACT
>CALELC010000546.1 GCA_937904535.1 uncultured Planctomycetaceae bacterium | reverse complement strand
ACATGTCGTGGCTGCCGCAGCAGGGTTGCCCGCGGACCGATGGCTGCGGTTGCACCCTTGCAGCTCGCTAAGGCGTGCTGCGGCCGTGCCTGAGCAGCACTGCTCGGGGTGACCATTATGCTGACCGGAGGCCTATGTTCGATTTCCGCATTGGATTCGAAGAACCACGTTTTTTGTGGCTGCTGCTGTGTCTGCCGGTGCTGTGGTGGATCAGCTATCGGCGGCTGATGGCGGTGGGGCCGGTGCGCCGGAGCTTGGTGCTGGGAGCCCGGACAGCGGTCGTTCTGGCGATCATCGCTGCCCTCGCGGGAGTGCAACTTCTGTGGGTCACCGACCGGGTGACTGTGTTTTATTTGCTGGATCAATCCGACAGCATTCCTGAGCCGCAGCGACGTCAAATGCTCGACTACGCGGTGCAGACGGCACGGGAACATCGCAACCGCGCGCGGCAGGATCGTGTGGGGCTGGTGGTGTTTGCGCGCGAAGCTGCCGTTGAAGTGCCTGCTTTTGAAGATGATCTGCCGTTGCTGCGACTGCCGGACCCCGTTCCCGGCGGCAGCGATGCCACCAGTCTTGAAGCGGCTCTCAAACTCGCACAAGCCGCCATGCCGGAGGATTCTCGGCGCCGTGTGGTGCTGATCACCGATGGCCGCGAAACGCTAGGGGACGCCCAAGTTGTGTCAGCCCGTTTGGCGGGTTCGGGCATTGGCGTCGACGTGGTGCCCGTCGAGTTGGATGTCCCAGCGGAAGTGTTGGTGGAGAAAATCGATCTTCCCAACGACATTCGCACCGGTCAGCCCTTTGAAGCTCGTGTCGTGATTAACAACGATGCTGCGGATGGCCAACCGCCCTCCAAAGGTCGGTTGAGTGTCAGACGGATGGTGGGCGGCGAAGCGCAGTTGCTGTTTGACGAACCGGTGGAACTCACAGCGGGCAAAAACGTCTTTCCACTGCGGCATCAGATCGATCAGCCAGCGCCTTACACCTATGAAGCGCGGTTTATACCGGACTCGCCGGCGGACGATGCAATGGCGGAAAACAATTTGGCGACTGCTTACACCCACGTTCGCGGAAAAGGACGCGTCCTGCTCATCGAACGGTGGGATGCAGCGGGCGACTATCAGTTGCTCGTCGATCGACTGAATGACGCTGAGATCGAAGTCGTTGTCCAGCCCAGCAACTCGCTGTTTGGTTCGTTGGCAGAACTCCAGGCCTATGATGCGGTCATTCTCGCTGGAGTGCCGCGGACCAGTGGTGACTCAGCAAACTCGATTACGAGTTTCACGGATGATCAGATTGAAATGCTGGTTCGCAACACCCAACAACTTGGTTGTGGCCTGCTGATGATCGGCGGTCCAGAAGCAATGGGCGCTGGCGGCTGGACGGGAACCCGTCTCGAAGAGGCGATGCCGGTCGATTTTGAGGTGAAGAACCTCAAAGTGGCAGCGACCGGCGCCTTGCAACTGGTGCTCGACACTTCGGGGTCGATGCAAGGCGAAAAGATTCAGCTCTGCAAAGCGGCGGCAATGGAAGCTGTCCGAGCGCTGCAGGAAAGTGACTCAATCGGCGTACTGACGTTTGATTCCACCGTCCGTGAGGTCGTGCCGCTGCAGCCCGTGGGCGGACGCAGTCACATCCTTCCCGCCATTGCCCGCATCGGCGCTGAGGGAGGGACCGACATGTTTCCGGCGATGGAACGGGGCTTCCTCCGACTACAGAAGTCCGATGCGTCGACCAAACACATGATTGTGGTTACCGATGGGCAAACGCAGCCCAACGATTTTCGCGGTCTCACGCAGCGGATGAAAGACGAGGGCATCACGGTGACGGCGGTGGCGGTTGGAGCCGATGCGGATGTGACGCTGATGCGAGAAATCGCCTCACTTGGCGGCGGGAAGCTGTATCAGGTGTTATCGCCCCGCGCGATCCCAAAGATCCTGATGCGCGAGGCTCGCCGCGTGTCGCGTGGTGTGATCCACGAGGACTCAGCCGGATTTGTACCGGTCGTCACCTACCCCCATGCCGTTTTGAGCGGGATTCAAACACCGCTGCAACCGTTGACCGGATTCGTGATGACGACCCCCAAGGATAATCCGCTCGTGCAGCCGGTAATTTTGTCGCCGGTGCCGCAGGGGCAGGAAAATGTAGTGTTGGCGGTTTGGCAATACGGACTGGGGCGGGCGGCGGTGCTGACTACCGATGTCGGTCAGCGGTGGGCGACGAACTGGACAGCGTCGCCCGACTATGAACCGTTTTTTGCGCAACTGGTCCGTTGGTTGATGCGACCGACCGGTGAAATCGGCAACTTCAACATTGCAACACAACTGCGAGACGGTGAGGTTCAGGTAATCGTTAACGCGCTCGATCCCGACAATGAGTTTCTCAACTTTCTACCGATGAGTGCGGCGGTGCTGGGACCGGATCTCAAACCAATCGCCATGCAGATGCGGCAGACCGCCCCCGGCAGATACACCGGCACGTTCCCAGCGACCTTGGCAGGCAGCTATTTCGTCAACGTCGTTCCGGAGGCCGGAGGTGAAATCCTCACCACTGGTGTTACGGTGCCATATAGCGACGAGTATCGGCGGCGCGAGGTCAACGAACCGCTGTTGCAGTCGTTAGCGGCGACCCGTCCGCGCGGCGGCGAAGTGGGAAACGTTTGGCCGCCATTGGGCTCGACCACCAGCGTTGACGATGCATTCAACCCGTTTCGTGGCGGTTTGGTCAGCGATCGTTCGATCCGAGATGTTTGGGCCTGGGCGGTGTTGATCGGATGTTGCCTGTTTTTGGGCGATGTGTTTGTCCGCCGGGTCGCGGTTTCTTTTGCCTGGCTGGGAGGGATTCGCAAGGCCGCCTCACACGAGGCTACGGAGGGCGAGCGAATGGTGCGGCTCGATCAGTTGCGAGCGACGAAAGAGCAAGTAGCGGCGTCGTCAGCGAGTGCCGGCACTCGTTTTGAGCCTCCTGCCTGGCAGCCACCTGCGGTAGAACCAGGCGCGGACCGTTCCGATGCGCGGGAAACCGTTGTCGCTGCGTCGCCAGGCAATGCTTTCGAGCCCTCGACCGATGCTCAGTCTTATACCGAGCGGCTATTGGAAGCCAAGCGGCGAACCAATGCTCGCTGAGCAGAGCCGGTGAAAAGTCAGCTATTCGTTCAAACGGGATCGTCTGACTCGACGAAGGACTTGAGCCTGGACAGAGCATCATCCCACTGATGCGCGATCGCAATCAGCGATTGAGCTGCGATCGCGATGGTCTGAGGTTCAATTTGAAACAGGTGCTGACGACCGCGGCGCACGCCGCGGATGAGTTGAACGCCCTCGAGAACTTGCAAATGTTTGCGAATGGCCTGGCGTGATTGTGCTCGCCCTTCCGCCAATTGGGTAATCGAACACAGTCCGCCTTCGCCTAACTGCAACAGCAAGTCCAGCCGAGTGGAATCGCCAAGGGCTGCGAACAACGGTGCGTTTTCAGTGAGCGTTTGAGCCACGTTCGGGGTGTTCAACATACGCCTGGATATTCTTCATTTGCCCGGTCCAGCCGCCGTCATTCATGCGGAACGCTTCACTCCGCCGCGACTGAGGCACGGCATCGAACCCCGACTCGACAACCGTCAGCGATGTGCCGCGGTCGGTCGGTTGCAAAGTGAATTCCACCGTTGTCGGCGGCTCACTAGCGTAATCGATGTTCGGGTCGACGGCGTAGGGATGCCACTGAAAGGCGAACCGATTCATCGGTTCGATGGCCACGACATTTACTCGCATCTGCACATGCTCGTAGCCGGGATAGGTAATCTGTCCATAGGCCGGTTGGCCGACCACGAACGGCACTTCGAGTTGCACTCGGAACCACTGACTGAACTGGCGGTAGTCGGTCAGCGCCTGCCAAACCCGTTCCAGTGGAGCGTGTAACTCGATCTGCTTTTCGATCCGGTCTGTCGAAGTTTTGTTCATCTTGGCTCGCTATCTGCCGATTTCTATTGTGCAACCTTAAGGTTGCATGTTAGGCTGGCCGGTGTCGACGCGTCAACTCCTCGAAAAAGTTTTCACCTGATTGTCGATTTCGCAGATCGCGAATCGACTATCGAGGGAATTGCTGGTTGATTACCTCTGACCGGAGCACCGTATGAAGTTCATTTGTCTCGGATATGCCAATCCGTCCACGTTTGCTGCGATGAGCGAAGCCGAGGGCCAAGCCGCGATGGAGGAGTGTTTTGCCTATGACGATGTTCTTCGTCGGGGCGGGCACTTTCTCGGCGGTGAAGCGTTGCAGACCGCGGACCGAGCGGTCACGTTGTGGCATCAGAATGGAATGACCGAGGTCGTGGATGGTCCCTATGCCGAAACCAAAGAGCAGCTGGGCGGGATCTTGATTCTGGAAGCGGACAACCTCGAGCATGCTGTGGAACTGATGTCCAAGCATCCAGGCGTGAAATACGGGCCGTTCGAAATCCGTCCCGCTGACGAGACCGTCAACGCGCTGATCCGAGCTCGCGACGAGGCGGTGCAAGCGTCGCCTCGTTAACTTGCCATCCGCTACCGCATTGGAACTCGAATAGGAGCACGATTTGATGTTTGCAAAGCCTGAAGCTCAGCACCACTGGCTCGATCCACTCGTCGGCAATTGGTCGTTCGAACACAATTGCACAATGCCCGATGGATCGATCAACAAGACACCGGGCAAGATGGTGTGTCGCTCGCTGGGCGGTTTATGGGTGGTCTGTGAGAGCAGCGGAGCCTCGGACGACGGCGAGTGGTCGTCCATCATGACGGTCGGGTACGATCCCGCCAAAGGTCGCTATGTTGGTACCTTTATCGGTTCGATGATGACCAATATCTGGCACTATCAAGGGCTGGTCGACGAAACCGGTAAGCGTCTGCCGCTGGATAGCGAAGGGCCCAAATTCGATGGCAGCGGCACTTGCGCGTACCGCGACACGATCGAAATCGTCGACAACGATACCTGGCTGTTGTACAGCGAGATGCAGACCGACGATGGCAGCTGGGTCAAGTTCATGACCGGCACGCATACTCGCGTTTGACGCAGCAAGGTGGGCCGCAAGCGGCTGATTCGGTGGCTAC
>CALELC010000545.1 GCA_937904535.1 uncultured Planctomycetaceae bacterium | reverse complement strand
GTCTGAAAGTTGATGGATTACCGGCGGGGCATGAGCGACCCGGTAACGACACCGCCCGGCTCGGCTGCCCGCGGCAGCGACTTCCCGCCGGAAGCCGCAACCGGTACCGCTGGCCGTGGAGCTTCGACCGTGTTGCCCGAGATCTACCGCAATCAAGTCGAAGGCCAACGAGGCCAACGCGAGCGATAAACCGTTTCGCTAACCGCTGGGGATGCGATGCCCCGCAGGCACCCTGTCGCAGCTCGCCTAAGGATTCGCCTGCCGCCGGAACTGGAAACAGACCGGCGGCCCTGGCGGACCGTAGTGATGAGCCGGCTGGGTCGCAATCTGCTTGCCCGCCGGGTCGAACTGGCGATGCTCCATCGGTTTGTCGAGCAGGCAATCAGCGATCAACAGGCGGTGCTGGCTGTGGTCGGCACCGCAGCCCATCCGTGGCTCAAACGAAGCTGTGAACTGCTCGCAGCCCCGTTTGTTGAAGTCGAACTGGTTGCAGCTGGCGATGCGAAGATTCCGCCAGTTTCTGCCCACTCGACCAGTCAGCACACGTTGCGGCTGGTTTGGCAGGCGTCGGAGGCAACTGAGCCGCCAACGCGTGATGAGTTGGCGGTTCAGCTGGCGGACTATGTGGACGCGACGTGGGTGCGGCCTGGCGGAACCATTCACCATTTGCTGCGCCAGCGGCTCGCTGCAGGAGCGGCGGCTGACGTGCGGGTGTTGATTTCGCGGCCGCAGGGCAAGCAGGCCGCCACTGCGGCGAGCGGTGTGGTCAGCGAGCTGCTTGCCGCAGGGGCCGTCGGTTACTGTTGCCGTGCCGGCTTCGATACGAGCGAGGTGCCGCTGGAACAGCATCACACGACACCGCGACTGCCCGTGGCGGCGAATCCGGCTGCGCTTGCGGCGCTGGTTCACGCCCCGCATCGCTGGTTGATCCACTGCACACGCGCGCCTTGCGGGGCTTGGCCGGGACAATCGGATCAGCAGTTTCGCGATGGACTGCTGCTTTCGTCGCCCCGGGCCGCTGATCCGACACCATTGACGACGCTGCAGCGGATCCTAACGCAGCGTCAACTGGTAGGAACCAGCCGCACGATTGTTGGCAGGCAGGCGGTGGTTTGTTTCTCGGCCCTGCCGCTGTTGGCGGTGATGGCGCGGCGGCAGTTTCGGGCGCACTTGGGGCGTTGGGACGCAGAACCTTATGGGCTGGCGATCGACCTGGAGGCAGCCCGGAGGCTGGGCGCTCAGCCCGTGATCTATTGCGATGAGGATGCAGAGGTCGTTCCGCTACCGCCGGAGGAACGTTGGCGGCGGCAATCGCGCGGGCGCACGTTCGACTGGTCCGCCGAGCGGGAATGGAGGTTGCCCGGTACTGCCGATCTACGGTTATTGCAGCATTCCGAGCTCATCGCATTCGTCAAGAATGATGATGAAATCGAGCGTCTGCCGCAGACGCCCTGGCCGGTGATCTCGATTCAGTCGCTACGGCGATTCGCTGGCGAAGGAGTCGCTTCTGAACCCACTTTGCGATAAGCTCAACGGAATACCGGAAGCTTGGTCGCATCCAATTAACCGGTGTGTGGAAACCTTCTACTCCTTAATTAGCCGATGCCCGCTATAGCCACCCCTGAGACCCTCTACCCCTTAGCTCCTTATAAGACGGTTCCGACTGGCGATTTGCAGTCGCGCATTGAAGCGGTCCGCAAGGAACTGGGGGATCGTCTGTTGATTTTGGGGCACCATTATCAGCAGGACGAGGTGATTGCGCACGCCGATCTTCGCGGTGACAGTTACCAGCTCAGCGAGATGGCTTCGGCCAGCGCCAACTGTGAAACGATTGTGTTTTGCGGTGTGCACTTCATGGCGGAGACCGCCGATATCCTGGCCAATCGCCCGGAAAAGCTCGCGCAGCGAAACGGCAAGCGGGTTACGGTGATCCTGCCGGATATGGCGGCCGGTTGCTCGATGGCCGACATGGCCGCAATCAATCAAGTTGAAGCGGCGTGGGCCGATTTGGGCGAAGTGATCGATACGCAGCGGGTGATTCCGGTGACGTACATCAACAGCGCTGCGAGCTTGAAGGCCTTCTGCGGTCGCCACGGCGGGATCGTGTGTACCAGCAGCAACGCCGGTGCGGTGCTGAAGTGGGCGTTTGAGCGCGGTGATCGCGTGCTATTCTTTCCCGATCAACATTTGGGCCGCAACACGGCGCTGGCGATGGGCATCGGTACCGAACAGATGCCGGTGTGGGATCCCTATCAACTGGAAATGGGCGGCAACACCGACGCCGCGATTCAGAACAGCCGCGTGATCCTGTGGAAAGGCCACTGCAGCGTGCACCAGATGTTCCGCCCCGAGCACGTCGCGCAGTTCCGTCAGAAGTATCCCGGTATCAAAATCCTGGTCCATCCGGAATGTCCGCGCGAGGTGAACGACATCGCCGACGTGTCGGGCAGCACGGGCAAGATCATTCAGACCGTTCGCAACAGCCCGCCGGGGACCAAGTGGGCGATCGGAACGGAATTGCACTTGGTCAATCGCCTCAAGGCCGAGCATCCGGAGCAGGAAATTCACTTCCTCAGCCCGGTGGTCTGCATGTGCGCCACGATGTACCGGATCGACTTGCCACACCTCTGCTGGAGTTTGGAAAATCTCCGCGCTGGTCATCCAGTGAACGTGATCGAGGTCGACCCCGAAGTCGCGCACTGGAGTCTGGTGGCGCTGGAACGGATGTTGGCCGTTAAGTAGCACGCTTGGGGTGCCGGCCGCTGCTGGCCCGCAGCGGCACAGCGACCATGCGCCATCGGCTCATGGCGATCGCCGTCGCATGTGATGGCTATCGCGGTTCACGAATAAAGTGTCGCTCGCGGGGGCTCTCGTCCAGCGGTGTCACACCCGAGCGAATCATCGACGCACTCTGCGCCGGCACGCCACGCTGCTCACGCGCCTCGGCATCCGGCTTGGGTGGTTCCTGGGTCAGCTGAATCGGCGTGTACACGAAGCGATCCTTGATCAGGTCTTCCGCCGCTTCGATCGGCTTTTCGCGATCGACGCGCGTCGGTTTTTGAGGAGGATCGCGATCCAGCGAGTCGCTGAGCATGTTTTCCACGGGGGTTGGCGGCTCTGCCGATAGACTGCGGTGGGCAACAGCGGCGCTGAACCGCTCGCGAATCGGATCGGGTTGCTCGAGTTCAAATGCCAGGTCGTAGTACGAATCCGGCATCGGTGGCAGCTGAGGCGAAGGCCGCTCTGGCAGTGTGATCGGCACGGGCTGCCAGGCGAGCGATGAGTCGAAGCCCGCACCATCGGACCAGTCCGCTGGGCGGCCCGTCGAAATCGAGGCTGTCGCGGTACTGCGAGGTCCCGTAGCGATGCCGGGATTCGGTTCCGCCGTTCGCTCGGACGAGGAGCGACGAAACGGAAGTGCGGCAAGAACGCCAGCAGCGACAAGCAAGGTGGCAGCAGTGGTCGGACGCACGGTTTCACTCGCAGTGACAGGGCCAGCGATCCGCCCCGGTCAATGCAGCACTTGCAAAGCCGACCCGGGCGGGCCAACTTCGTCCCTGAAGCCATTAATCCAAATACCAATGCATCGTGCACCCGTTGTGATCGGTCGGCGGCCGGCGCGAACTTGAATCCAATCGCGAGATTTTTTCAGCGGCCGATTTCAACCCGACGGCAGCATCGGACGGCACCTGTTACTTTTCCGAGCGAGCGGGAATGTCGCGATCGACGTCAGCCCAGGGAGCGGCGAAACGTTGTTCACAGGCTGGGCAGCGGACCGTGCGGCCGAGCGACTGGCCGCGGATCCGCAAACGTTTGCTGCAGTGAGTACACGTCACTCGCAGGGCATGGGGTTGCTGGAGCAAGGCGTCGATTTGTCTGGGATCGGCTCCGGGGATCACGATATCCTGCGGCAGCAAGCAGGTCATCAGGCTGTCGGTCAGCGGCACAATCCCGGCGATCCGGTCGGCCAAGCGGCGGACGCAGTCCTCGAACGCATTCCGCGCAAGTCGGCCATTGCCGAAATGGCGGTCGCGATCGCGGTAGACGGCATCGAAGGCGACCAGCAAGCGATGGCGGCATTCCGCTGGCAGCCGGTAGTCGTTGCGTTTGCACAGCGATTCGAAAATCCGTCCGAGATCCGCTGGTGAGTAGTCGTCGAACGTGATCCGGGTGTTGATCCGCGAGGTCAGCCCCGGATTGGTGCGGATCATCTGCTCCATCTCTTCGGGATAACCGGCCAGAATCACGACCAGGCGATCGCGGTGGTTCTCCATCCGCTGGATCAGCGTCTGCAGCGCTTCACGGCCGTAGGTGTCTTCGGAGGTGGAGCCGATCAGGGCGTACGCCTCGTCGATAAACAGCACGCCGTCGAGGGCCGAGTCGCAGAGGGCGTTGGTTTTGATCGCTGTGTGCCCGGCATACTGGGCCACCAACCCGCTGCGATCGGTCTCGACCAAGTGTCCGCTGCGGAGAATACCCATTGCGCCGAGGATTTGGCCGAGGATCCGCGCGACCGTCGTTTTTCCCGTACCCGGATTGCCGACGAACGCCATGTGCAGACTGATCGGCATCGTCGCCAGGCCGGCTTGTTCGCGCTTTCGCTGCAGCAGCAGGAAGTTGGATAACGATTTTACCCGCTGTTTGACCACATCCAGGCCGACCAGGGCGTCGAGTTCTGCGAGCGCTTCGGCCAACCGCTGCTCGGCCTCGGCTGGCGTCGGCGGCGCGGGTTTGCCAGCCGACGCTGCGGGCTGGGGGCGGTCATTGCTGCCGACCACCTGATGTCCAAAGCGTTCGCTGGGCGAATGCAAGAAGTCGGTATCGCGAGTCGCGGGCGGTTGCTGGTTGCCGCCGATCGTCGGCGCTCGGCGGAGAACACGGCTGATCTCGCTGCGAATTTCCTGGAGCGTGAGCGTCTCCTCGGGAGTGGTCAGCCCATCGCTCTTAGCCACCAGATTCGCTAGCCGCATGGCGATCGTTTCAACCTCGCCCACGCGCTCGCGGAGCGGCTCGTAACGCACAAACGGCGCCAGCAGCGCGTCCCAGCTCAAGTGGTCTGAACGGGCGAGCAGCCCCTCAGCGGCTTCCCGCAAGGCTTCGCCACGCAGGTGCTCGTTCCACAAGTGTTCGATCAGCAGCGCGCCGATGTACTTTTCCGTCCGCGACCAGCGACCGTCGCTGCGAATCGTTTGGGTATACACCTTGATCAGCAGGCCGCGGTGCAGGTCCTCCATCAGTTCTGCAAAGCCACTTGCCGTGTCGCCCAGCAGGGTCGGGTGGCGATCGATCATCAACTTTGCGCAGGCGGCATAAAGTTTGCGGCAGTCGCGCATCACCCGCCGGAGCTGTGGCTCAAGGGTTTGTGTATCAGTTGGCTCGGCCATGCGAACAAAGGGTTGGGACTATTACAAAGCGGTTACACGCCGTCCCCTAGGCGGAGACAGAACTTAGACGAACACCTGATATCGTACTGGCAGACCGATGCCGCGGGACAAGCGGCAGCCGTTTTCTCCCCTGCAAGGTTTACTTTTGGCGATGTCTACGACGCTTCCTAATCCGCCCCGGACCCGAACGCCGCACTCCAACGAATCCTCGCAACGGGGCGGAAACCCCGATAAGTCCAGTCCCCGTCCGAGTCGGCGGAGCCTTCGCGCCATTCGCAAGGCCGAGGTCGCCGCGTCGACCGAGGGCGTGACCGTCGAACGCCGCTGGGGCAACGTCAGTTGGTGGGCGATTGGCTGGCTGACGCTGGCTCACCTCGTGGTCTTGGCCGCGCCGTTCACATTCACGTGGACCGGTTTGGCGGTCGCCCTGGTGTTGCACTGGTTCACCGGCAGCCTGGGGATTTGCCTCGGCTATCACCGCTTGCTCACCCACGACGGCATGAAAACCTACCCCTGGGTGCGGTATCTGTTTGCAACCATCGGCACGCTTGCCGGTGAAGGCACGCCGCTGGACTGGGTGGCCGATCACCGCAAGCACCACAAGCACAGCGATCAGGTGGGCGACCCGCACTCGCCGCACGAAGGCTCGTGGTGGGCGCACATGTTTTGGCTCGGCTATCACACCCACAACGGCGACCGCGTGGCACACCTGAAGCGCTGGGTGCCCGATTTGTACAAGCTCAAGGGGATGCGGATGATGGACTACCTGTTCATCCCGCTGCACGTGCTCACCGGCTGTGTGTTGGCAGCGGTTGGTTATGCCATTGGCGGTGCCGAAATGGCCGCCTCGCTGGTCGTTTGGGGAATGTTCGTGCGTCTGGTCGGTGTGCTGCACGCCACCTGGTTGGTCAACTCCGCCAGTCACATGTTCGGTTACCGCAACTACGAAACGACCGACGACAGCCGCAATAACTGGTTGGTCGCGATCATCGCTTACGGCGAAGGCTGGCACAACAATCACCATGCTTACCCGCGGATGGCAAAGCACGGTCACAAGTGGTGGGAGTTTGACATCACTTGGATGGCGATCCTGCTGCTCAAACGGCTCGGCTTGGTCTGGGACGTGGTCGACTACCGCACCGCAGCGGAAAAGGCCCAGCGGCTCAGCGCCGAGCACTCAAACGCCAGCTGAAGCGATCTCCCTTCGTAGATTTTTTACTCTAGCAGGCACGCACGGCGTGCCGTCCGCCTGCTCTTTTGAAATCGCCGCATGTCAACGCCTTTCGCCTAGGCCAACAGAATCTCGGCCACCTCCAATGGTGCCCCAGTTGCCGAATCGCTGCCGCCAATAGCAGCGCGGGAGGATCGCAGTCATTCCGCGGCGAACACCCGCCACCTCATTAGCGACGTAGTCGATCGATAGGTTTTCTTTGGTCAGAGAAAAACGGTCAGGAGTGAATGGCATTGTCCACGGTGTTCTTCGTGGCGGCATCGCTTTGCAGTTCCTGTCCACGCAGCATTTTGGGCCGCGTGGTTGATCTCGATTGTCAGCTATTCGGCCTTCCGCAAGTGGGTGCGGAGTATCGAGGACGAGCCAGATAAACGGCCCCAGCCGAAGGACACCAAGCCAGGGCGCCCTCGCGTGAAGGAGCGCATCAGCGAGGCGATCATCTGGATCAGAAAAGAGACTGGCTGGAGAATTGCTGTGCTATCCAGGAGACTTGTAGAGCCGTCGCTAGCCAACGCTCGAAAACGCTCCGATTGCCCGAGGTAAGACGCGAAGATCGTGCCGGCGATGCGGAGGCTCGCGCACAAGGCCTCGCGGCAGACCGTGATGAACGTGCTCGTCGAGGCAGGGCTCGGCCCGGACCAGACGATCATCCCGATACTTGGTCCGAGTTCCTGAAACGCCACGCGGCGACGATGTGGCAGTGTGACTTCGCCTGCAAGCGGAAGTGGACCATCAAAGGCATAGTCGACCTCTACTTCCTGGTCTTCATCCACATCGAGTCACGGCGGATCTGGATCTCACCCTGCACGGCCAACCCGACGGCTGAGTGGACAACTCAGCAGGCTCGCAACTTTGACATGTTCCTGCAGGACGAGAACCTGCCGTGCACCATCTTACAGCGTGACCGGGATGCAAAATACGCGCAAACGTTCGATGATGTATTCACGGGAGAGGGCCGCACCGTGAAAGTTACGCCCGCGAAATCACCGAACCTGCAGGCGTTCGTCGAGCGCGCCATTCAGACGCTCAAGCACGAGGTCCTAAACGGATTCTGCGCGGTGAATGAGAAGCACCTCGATCATATCTTAAAAATCGGGGCGGACTGGTACAATCGGCGGCGCGGACACTCAGGACGGGATCACCTTCCGCCGGTGCGAGACAATGACGATCCGCCGCTCGTGGATCTAGCGAAGCACAAACTTGTCTGCCACACCGAGCTTGGTGGGCACCTGAAGTCATACCGCGCCGCGGCCTGAC
>CALELC010000544.1 GCA_937904535.1 uncultured Planctomycetaceae bacterium | reverse complement strand
TACGGGCATTACCTACGCCCGCCGCTTGGCTGAATCGGATGGTGTGTCGCAGATCAGCGACGGGTTGGATCGTGTGGGTCCTGGAAGCGCGGGAAAAGGTCAGGGGCTGACTGGTCTTTTCGAACTTCTGGTGTAGAAAGCTTTTCAGCGGCTGGCCTGCGGGAAAGGTGAAGGGGGCGGAACTGCTGGAGACGGGTGCTGTAAATCTCCTTCAGCTCGCGCTCGCCGAGGGCCCGTGAATGCTTGCAGATGAGATGATTGAGCTTGCGGGGCGACGACAGGTAAATCGTTTGTGACTTGTGCTGGGATGTCTGGCGATTTCGCGGCGGCGGAATGGTCGAGTTTTGTTTGCTGACCAGGAGAGGTGCTTGATGACGCGTAGGCTCCATTCACCGAAATTGCTGACTCCTGACGATCGGCTGCGGCATATTCCATATGCGTTTCGGCACACGAGTGCACCGCTCGGCTGGCAGGGGCTGCGGGTCGAGTACGAGTCAAAGCAACCGGCAAGTGACATCGTTCACCCGCCGCTCACCTGTCTATGGCTGGTGCTCACCGGCGAAACTTGTGCCGAGGGTACGGATCATCGTTGCGATGATGCTCGGCACCAGGGAAACGGCTTGCCACACGCGGTGAATCTCTTGCCGCCCGGCATTGAGAGCCAGTGGCGCTGGCGGAACACGTTCGAATCGACGCACTACCAACTGTCTCCGGCCTTGGTCGCCAAAGTGGCTGAAGAGGCATTTGATTTCGATCCGGCCCGCGTTCATTTTCCGGGTCGCTATTACGACCAGTCCAGCCCTGAGGTGATTCATACCCTCACCGCCCTGCGCCACGAGCTGCTCACCGGCGGGCCAGGCGGGCGGCTGTGCGCCGAGTCGCTGGCCAATGTGCTGGTCGTCCAGCTGATTCGACAGCTGTCGAACCGGCCGCGGGAAAACGGCGAGATCCGCGGGGCAGGCGGGCGGCTGGCGCGACAGGCGCTGCAGGCGGTGGAAGAGTACATCCATGCGCACCTCGACCAAAGCATCTCGCTGGCCGAACTGGCCGCGGTGGCTCACTTGAGCGAGTTCCACTTCGCGCGGCTATTTAAACAAACAACTGGGCTGCCGCCGCATCAGTTCGTCATCCACGTGCGGATCGAGCGCGCCAAGCGACTCATTACCGCCGGTCGACTCTCACTGGCCCAGATCGCACTCGAAGTCGGCTTCAGCGATCAAAGCCAGTTCACCCGACACTTCAAACGGCTCGTCGGTGTCACTCCCAAGCGATTCGCCTAAAGGTAGCAAGGACCGCCCAAAAGTCAGCAAGAACCGCCGATACCCTCCTGATTTGGACTCCTATTCTGTTCTGCAGACATCGCGGCGTCGCGGTGCAGGGCCGAATACGCTTCTCTTCAGGAGAGAATCATGACCGAAGTCAACAAGTGGATGATCGACCCGGACGATGCGGTGATGCTGCTGATCGACCACCAAAGCGGGTTGTTCCAATTGGTGCGCGACATCGAATTTCCCGTCTTGCGGTCGAACGTCGTCGCCTTGGCGAAGGTTGCTCACCTTGCCAAGATTCCGACCATCACCACGGCCTCGGTCCCCGACGGGCCGAACGGTCCGCTGATTCCTGAAATCCACCAGTACAATCCGGACGCCGTCTACATTCCGCGGACGGGGCAAGTCAACGCCTGGGACAATCCGCCCTGGGTTGAGGCCATCGAAGAGACCGGTCGCCGGACGCTGCTCATCGCCGGTACGCTGACCAGTGCCTGCATGGCGTTCCCAGCGCTGAGTGCGGTGGCCGCTGGGTACAAGGTGTTTTGTATCATCGACGCCTCGGGCAACTGGTCGCAGATGGCGACGGACCTGACGCTCGCCCGCGTGACTCAGGCTGGGGCGATGCCGATTGACACGTTCGGCGTTCTGGGCGAAATCATGCACACCTGGAACCGTCCCGATGCAATGGACTTCGCGGCAGTGATGGTCGGCCTGATGCCGCACTACCAGGCGCTGATGGAGAGCTACGACAAGGCCCAGAGCGTGCAACGCGACGGGCACGAAACAAGGCTCGACAAGTTCGAGGCGGGCGCCAACGGAGAAATGCTACTCGCGCGCTGAGGTTGTGAAGTCGCCGAACCCGGCGCTGCCCTGGGCGGCAGCGCCCACCGGCTCTCCAAGCACCACGGTAGGTGTCTTTCTGTTGAACTGACTCGGTGGTGCTGAATCCCTGTAGGTTTCCGGCGGTATTCGCTGCGCTCGACCGCCGGCTAATCGCTTGTATCCCTTCGGGATGGAGCGTTATACCGAATGACTCACTCCTGGTTGCTGAGAGTTCATAACCTATCGAGCGGACCCGGTGGCTGAGCGGGATCGTTCGCCGATTTCTAGTAATGGAGGCTGCCATGAAAGCGATCGTGCTGCAATCGTTTGGCGGCCCGGAAGCGTTCCAACTTTGTGACGTGCCCGAGCCCGTACCGCTGGCGGGGCAAGTCCTGGTCCGGGTACAGGCAACCTCTATCAATCCGTTGGATTATCAGGTCCGACGGGGTGACTATGCCGACTTCGTGCCACTGCCGACCATCACGGGACACGACGTGTCGGGCGTTGTCGCAGCCGTCGGTCCAGGCGTAGCCGCCTTCGCTCCCGGAGACGAAGTCTGGTACACCCCGCAAATCTTTGACGGGCCAGGAAGCTACGCCGAGTACCACGTGGCTGCCGCAAGCATCATCGCCAAGAAGCCTGATGTACTGAGCCATCTCCAGGCGGCAAGCCTGAGCTTGGTCGGTGGGACGGCGTGGGAAGCACTCTGCGTCCGTGCAGCACTAACAGCCGGAGAAAGCATTCTGATTCATGGCGGCGCGGGAGGGGTCGGGCATGTGGCGATCCAGCTCGCCAAAGCCCTAGGTGCGAGAGTGTTTACGACGGTGCGCGAGGCCAACTTTGAGTTCGTACGAAGCTTGGGAGCCGATGTAA
>CALELC010000543.1 GCA_937904535.1 uncultured Planctomycetaceae bacterium | reverse complement strand
GTCAAACATCAATTCGCCGCACCGTGCCTGACTCGCAGGCGCCGCGGCGGACGCTTCCTCAAGGGCAGCCACCGGTTCAGCGTACTGAAACGGTGGTTGGCCTCGTGTGACTCACAAGCTCGTGTCGCTTGTGGGAGAGGAAATCTATCGGATCGCCGGCTGAAGTCAACCGCTCAAACTCCGTTTTTTCGAAAAACCCAACTTCGCTGACCAAAGCTAGGTTTTTCCCGCAGTTTTCGCTGTTTTCCTTCCTATGCTAGCAGGCTTGGCTCGAAGTGCTCGCCCCCCACTCGAAGGTTTGGCACGCGAGTTTTCTGCCAACATCGCTGCTGGGTAGCCGATTGAGTCAGGTCGCCAGGGAGCCCGAACGCCAGTCCTGAACGACCTGCCTCAAGAATGTCTCTACTATACGGATGTCCAACCGCAGAGGTCAAGCTTTCCCCAACTCCCGCAGTGCCGCCCAAGTGCACCGCGGCCCAAGGGCGACCATGCTTCGAGGCAGCCCGGCTAGTATCGGTTCAACTGCAACGGTTCATGACTGTTAACTGTCGATTTCACTGCCGGTTCACCGCCGGGGTAGCCGCTGACCAGCAACCCGCAGGGCCTTTCAAGCGAAGCGAGCGCCGGCAGATTCAGCGGAATCGCTAGGTCGATCACGCTTGCCCTGGCCAACCGGCCTGGAGAGCTGAAATCAGCCTCGGTTGCCGTTCATCGGCTGCAGGGGGCTGGTTAGGATTGTCGCCATGACCACTCCAATGATGCGACAGTACCACGAAGCGAAGGCAGCCTGCGGCGATGCACTGCTGCTATTTCGCATGGGCGACTTCTATGAGCTGTTTCTGGAGGATGCCAAGATCGCCTCGCGCGTCCTGGGGCTGACGCTGACCAGCCGCGACAAGGACAGCGACAATCCGACAGCGATGGCCGGCTTTCCCCACCACCAGCTCGACGGCTATCTGCAGAAGCTGATTCGGGCTGGCTATCGTGCTGCCGTGTGCGAGCAGGTCGAGGATCCGAAGCAAGCCAAGGGTTTGGTGCGGCGGGAAGTGACCCGCATGGTGTCAGCCGGGACACTGACCGACGACTCGCTGCTGGATCCGCGCGAAGCCAATTATGTTGCAGCTGTTTTCCGGCCTGCCGGCGGACGCGAGTCCGACGACCAACCGGTGGTAGGGATCGCCTGGGCAGAGCTGTCGAGCGGGCGCTTCGAAGCCGGGGTATTCCCGCTGGCCCGACTGGAAGACGAACTCGAGCGAATCGGACCAGCCGAAGTGCTGTATCGTGAGGATGACGCGCGAATCAGCCCCGATGCGTCGGCGCCCTGGAGTTGGACGCGTCGGCCGGCCTGGACGTTCGCGGCCCAGGGATGCCAGGACGCGCTCTGCAAGCAGTTCGGGACTCACAGTCTGGAAGGTTTTGGCTTCGAACCGGAACATCTGGCGGCGGTCCAGGCCGCCGGGGGTGTCCTGCTGTATCTGCAGGAAACTCAGCGGGTAGCCCTGGACCATTTTGAATCGCTGATCGCACACCACCGCAGCGCGACGCTGCAGATCGACGCCGCAACCCGCCGCAGTCTGGAAATCACGCGGACGATGCGGACCGGGGCCCGTGAAGGCTCGTTGCTCGAGGTGCTCGACCAGACCCAATCAGCGATGGGGGCGCGGCTGTTGGCCGACTGGCTTGCCGCTCCGCTGGCGGACCTGCAGGCGATTTCGCACCGCCACAACGCGGTCGAGGAGCTGCACCGCGATGCGGGTTTGCGGCAAGATGTTCGCAAAACGCTGGGCGATTCATTTGATCTGACTCGGTTACTCGGCCGCGTGGCGACCCAGCGGTGTGGGCCGCGCGACCTGCAGCAGATCGGCCGCACGCTGGCGATGCTGCCGACGCTCAAGGCGCGGCTGACCGAGCGAAAAAGCTCAGCACTCCAGCGGATCGAGGCGGACCTGCAGCTATGTCCGGAACTGCGCACGCAGCTTGAGTCAGCGTTGGCCGACAACTGTCCGCTGTCGGCAGCCGATGGACACTTTATCCGTCCGGGTTTTGATGAGCAGCTCGACAGCCTGCGTGAGCTCGCCAAGGGCGGCAAGCAGTGGATCGCGCAGTATCAACAGCGGATGACGCAAGAGACCGGCATCGCCAACTTGAAAGTCGGCTTCAACCGCGTGTTCGGCTACTACCTCGAAATCAATAACTCGCAAAAGGACCGCGTCCCAGCCGATTTTATCCGCAAACAGACACTTAAGAACTGCGAACGGTACATCACGCCAGCTTTGAAGGAATACGAAGAGAAGGTGCTGGCCGCCGATGACGAAGCAGCGTCGCGAGAGCAACAGCTTTTCGTCGAACTGCGGCTGGCGGCGCACCGTCACCTGCGTACGCTGCAGCGAATCGCCGCCGCACTGGCGGAGCTGGACGTGCTGGCGGCGCTCGCCGAGCTGGCGGCGCTTCGCCGCTGGGTCCGGCCAACGATGACCGAAGAGCCGGTATTGCAGATCGAAGCTGGGCGGCACCCGGTGCTGGACGTGAAGTTACCCCAGGGGGAGTTTGTTCCCAACGACTGTTTTCAGTCGCCCGAGGCAGGCATGGTGTTGCTGATCACCGGGCCCAACATGGCCGGTAAAAGCACTTACATCCGCCAAGTTGCACTGCTGACTCTGTTAGCTCAGGCCGGCTCGTTTGTGCCAGCGGATAAGGCGACGATTGGGATTGCTGACCGGATCTTTGCCCGGGTGGGCGCGAGCGACGAGCTTGGCCGTGGGCAAAGTACGTTCATGGTCGAGATGGTCGAGACCGCCAGGATTCTCAACACGGCCACGGCTCGGTCGCTGGTCATTCTGGATGAAATCGGCCGCGGCACGAGCACCTATGACGGGTTAGCACTGGCTTGGGCGATCACCGAACATCTGCACGAACGGATCGGATGCCGCACACTGTTTGCAACCCACTATCACGAATTGACGCAGCTAGAAGATCTGCTGCCCAAAGTGACCAATCTGAATGTTGCGGTCAGAGAATGGAATGACTCCGTGGTGTTTTTGCACCGCATCATTCCCGGCGGTGCAGACAAGAGCTACGGCATTCACGTCGCCCGACTGGCTGGGATTCCCGGAGCCGTCAATGAACGCGCCAAGGACATATTGGTGCAACTCGAGGCCGATCACCGTGACTCCTTTGACCGCCCGACGATTCCACCGCCGCAAGGACACCCGAGCGGTGGGGCGGTCCAGTTGACGCTGTTCGGCTTTGCCGATCACCCGGTGCTGGAGGACCTCAAAAAGCTCAACATCGACACGATGTCACCGATCGACGCGTTGCAATTCCTGCAAAAAGCCCAGCGTGCGGTCGCGGAAGGTACGGGTGTAAAGTAATGGA
>CALELC010000542.1 GCA_937904535.1 uncultured Planctomycetaceae bacterium | reverse complement strand
CACAGATTGAACAGTTTCGCCGATCGCAGTTCACTGAACTCAGGTTTGGTCAGGTAGTTGCGAGCCGAGACGACCTCGACATCAGGAATCTGAAAAGGCCATTGCCGCGGATCATTGACGACGATCAGAATCGCCACGAACCCTTCCTTTGTGCTGGTTGCCGGGAGTCAAAATCAATAGGTTCGCATCGTAAGTGAGCACGCCCAACAGGATCGCGCACACCAAGCGGTCGACTCCCACCCAATAATAATTGTCGCTGGGCGCAAAGGGGTTGGTCAGATACGGATCGGCAACACGGACCATCTTGGTCGCCGGATCGTAACCGCACAACACCACAAAATGCCCTTGAGGAACGCCGCGAACATCGTCGGCGTCGCACTTGGGCCCATACTCCCGGGCGCTCTGATAAAGGTACGTGGAACTGAGGCCGGTGAGAATGGGGACCGAGCGGACGAGGTACTTGCGAATCAGTTCGCGGGTCAGATCTTGCATGCGGATCTCTCCGCCTCGCTGCAGGAACTCGAGGTAAGCCGTCGTCGCGGTCCGCAACTTCGGATCGTTTTTGTACTGCAGCTGCGAGAGCAATTTCGCTGCCAATGGCGTTTCCGAACCACGAAACCACGTCGGGTCCAGCACACGCAAGTTGAAGGTGTAGAGTTTCGCGCTGTACCCTCGGGCGAGCGCATGGCAGCCAAGCCACCCCGCCAGTGTGCCGCCTTCTTCGAGCTGGCCAATCTGGTCAATCACCTGCTCCAGCGGCAATGTATCGTCAAAATAGCGATACACCGCATGCAGACAGGTGGGGCCACACGTCACGTCGTCTGGCTGCGGCAGGATTTCGAGATGAACCGCTTCCACGCTTCAGACGCTTTCGCAAACAGAGAACTCTGGACCCACTGGTAGTCTATCCAGCAGTGCCTGCCGCTCCAAGGAGCTAGTCGTTGAGCTCGAAGGTCAAATATCCTAAAGCGCCCGTTCGCTGAACGCGCAGAGTTGGCCTGCAAGCAAACCCTGCGACGAGGATTGCGATCAACCGTTAGCCAGCATCCGCGGCGTCTGCTAGCAAATTGCGGATGCCACCGCTGAGCAGCGGGTCGATTTGCGGAGCGCACCAGGCAACGCTGACCGCATAGCCGCCCTGATCATAGGCCGGAGCGGTGGGAATGTACCATGGCCCGCCATCGCCGTACGCAGCACAGGCCACGAACCGTTCGGCTGCGGCAGCCTGAGCTCCGAGCTGGTATTCGATAAAGCACTCGGCCGGCAAATGCAGCAGCGACACTTCGTTGAGGTGCAGTGCGCTGAGCGTAATCGGCACTTGTTGCTGAAATCGCCTCAGCCAAGCGACGGTGTAGGCGGGGCGATTGCGCGCGACGACCGGATTCGAGTCATTCTCGATCTGTTTCAGAATCTCAGCTTCATTCCACTGCGGATGGGGCGGAGGAAGGATGTCTTGCGTCGACCACCGTACCGATTCAATCGGTTGGGGACGCAATTGCGACTCGGAAAGAGCAATCCCATCATAAATGCGCTGGGTCAATACGGGCCGCATCGCCGGAGATCCATCATTATACTTTCCCGCTCCGATATTACCTCCGCACCCATTGAAATACAGATGCGTGCAATCAGGCTCTTCGAGTTGTCGCTGCTTGCGCGCTAACCCGCAGAAGTCAGCGCTGACTCGTCCATCGCCATAATAACTCATTGGATGGCAGGCATAGTAATGACAGGCGGCGAGCTTGCGATCACCATTATAAAACGCGACCGTCTTTAGCTGCGGATCGATTAAGCCTTCTGGCAAACGGTGGTGCTCGGGATTGGTCGAGCTACTACCACGTTGCGAAGCGACTTTGCCGTCCGGACCCAAGATGCGGCGATTGCCAGCGACACGGTCGACTTTGGCCTCGCCATGAGCAATCCCCGTAACCGGTTCTGGCTGGCGCAGGGCTGCGGTCACCGCGGCGCGCCCAGCATCCAAGCACTTTTGGAAAAAGTCCAGTTCGATGATGTGTGGCAGATTTTTTTGAGCCGCCACGATGCGTTCGGACTCCAAGCAGGCAAAAGGGGCGTTGTGTTGATGCACGCATTGCACTGCCACTCGATCCGGCGTCGTGCCAGCGGCCTCAGCGAGCGTCTTGCGCCACTGCACATGGGCATCGTTCAGCAGTCCTGTCCAGTCAACCGCGCAAATCACGATCGGTTGACCCGCCCCGAGAATAATTAAACCGATGGCCTCGAGCGGATCATCGACGGCCTCGACAGGCTTGATCCAGCCACCGCAGAGCGAATGTCCTAGCGGCGGTGTGACGTCAAAACGAAAACGAGCTAGTTGCAGGTTCCTGGCAATGGAGCCCTCATCGGAACCCTGACACGTTTGCGGCAAAACGAGTCCACTGGCCATACCCGCGCTGGCCGCCGTGAGAAAACTTCGTCGGTCGATCGTCAACATCGCAGCGGATCTCGGCTGGGAAAGAAGGTCGTTATCTTCGTCTTCCAATTCGGTTAGCTCGCAGGTCGATTGAGAATCTCCTCAACCACGCGCGCCGGTCGATGGTTGGTGATCAATTGATCTTGGCCATTGTGATTGTAGGTCAGCTCGCTGTAGTCGATGCCAAACTGCCGCAACAGAGTCGCTTGGAAATCATTGGGCGTCACGATGTTCTCGATCGCTTTATGGCCAAACTCATCCGTTTTGCCATAAGCGAGTCCGCCTTTGATTCCACCGCCGGCGAGCCAAATGCTAAAGCCTTGGCCGTTGTGATCGCGTCCGGCCTGCGCGGAGTCTCCCCCTTGGTTCTCGACTACAGGTAATCGGCCGATCTCACCGCCCCAGTGGACAATGGTCGAATCGAGCATGCCACGCTGTTTGAGATCCTTGACCAGCGCCGCGACGGGGAGGTCGGTGCGTCGGCAAATGCTCGGCAAACCGCTCGCGATATTGGTGTGGTTGTCCCACGGCTGGCCATTGTGGAACAGTTGCACAAAGCGCACTCCACGCTCGACGAGTCGCCGGGCGATCAGGCAACGTGTCCCGTACTCCCGGGTTTCTGGCCGATCCAGCCCATAGAGCGTATGCGTTGCCTGAGTCTCCTGCGAGATATCCAAGGCCTCCCGTGCAGCGGTCTGCATACCGGCCGCGAGTTCATAGCTGGCGATTCGTGCCTCCAGGTCGGGTTCGCTCGGATGACGATCGAGGTGTCGCCGATTCAGCATTTGCAGCAGACCTAAATTCTGCTGTTGCAACTCGCCCTGTAAATGGGAGGGAGCATCCAGGTTTAGGATCCGCGGTTCTTTGGGACGCAGCACCGTTCCTTGGTACAGTGGCGGCATAAAACCATTGGACCAATTATTGACTCCGTCGACGGGCAGGCCGCCCGGATCTGTCAACACCATATAAGCTGGCAGGTTCTGATTCTCAGATCCCAGTCCATACACCAACCACGATCCAAATGTGGGCCGACCGAGCACGCCAGGGATTCCGCCATGGAAGTAGCGAATTGAAACCTCGTGCCCGTTTGCGCCGGTATGCATCGAGCGAATCAAGCAGATATCGTCAACGATCTCCGCTAGGTTGGGTAGCAGTTC
>CALELC010000541.1 GCA_937904535.1 uncultured Planctomycetaceae bacterium | reverse complement strand
GCCGACCGCTCCGCCGGTCGGATCCAAACATCGATCGCGGAGCGATCGACCACCTTGAGCCGCTCGGAACTGGACTGCGCAAGCTTTGATCGCGGAGCGATCGACCACCTTAGCCGAAACCGTTATGGCTCAGCCCTTGGATCGGCTACAATGGGGCTTCATCGTCCCATCGGAGGCAGAGTAGCCCGCTCTGCCACCAACGCCCCGCCTCCTGCCTGCCCTTCTTCGTCCTGCAATCGCATGGGTCTTGTATGAACCGTCTGGAGCATCTCGCTGGTTGGCCACGTCTCTACCGCTGGTCGACCTGGATGTTGGTCATGTCGCTGTGCGCTGCCAATTACTGCGATGTTGCAGCCGTTGCTGATGAGCCTTCGCCGCCCTCGTCCGATACGGTCGGTGCCGAGCTAGCGGTCGTTTATAACCGCGACATTCGGCCGATTCTCGCCGATCATTGCTTCGCTTGCCATGGTCCCGACAGCGCTTCACGCGAAGCCGGACTGCGATTGGACCAACGCGATGCAGCTATCGAAGCCGGCGCCTTGGTCGCAGGCGACCCAGAAGCAAGCGAACTGATCCGCCGCATTCATTTGCCCGAGGAAGATGACGAAGCGATGCCGCCGCCCTCAGGCCACAAACGGCTGAGCGATTTCCAAAGGGAATTGCTGACTCGCTGGATCGCTCAGGGAGCGGTGTACCAGCCACATTGGTCGTTCATCCCTCCCGTTCGGCCCGAGTTGCCGCCAGTCTCCGATCCGGCTTGGCCTCGCAATCCAATTGACCATTTCATCCTGGCGCGGCTCGACGACGCCGGCCTGCAACCGGCCGCGGAAGCCGACCGGCGAACCCTCGCTCGCCGCGTCGCGCTCGACTTGACCGGCCTACCGCCGACAGTCGAGCAAGTCGAAACGTTCGTCGCCGATGAGTCGCCCGAGGCCTATTTGCGGTACGTCGACCGCCTGCTGGAATCGAAACGATATGGCGAACACCGTGCCCGCTATTGGCTCGACTACGCACGCTATGGGGACACTCATGGAATCCATTTCGACAATTATCGCGAGATGTGGTCCTATCGCGACTGGGTGATCGAAGCATTCAATCGCAATTTGCCGTTCGACCAGTTCACGATCGAGCAGTTGGCTGGTGACCTGCTGCCACAACCCGATCTCGATCAGTTGATTGCAACCGGATTCAACCGCTGCAATATCACGACCAATGAAGGCGGTGTGATTCAGGAAGAGTACAAGGTGCTCTACGCGCGCGACCGAACCGAAACCACCAGTCTCGTGTGGTTAGGACTGACGACTGGGTGTGCGGTCTGCCACGACCACAAGTTTGATCCGATTTCGCAGCGCGAGTTCTATTCGCTCTCTGCCTTCTTCAACAACACCACTCAGCCCGTGATGGACGGCAACGTGCCGAACACACCGCCGGTCATTCCGGTGCCACGGCTAGAGGATCGCGGGCGATTTGCAGAACTCAAGTCGCTCATCGCCGCTGCCCAAGGCGAACGCGACGCAATCCGCAGCGCCGAACATGAACGGTTCCAACGCGAAGCGGCTGAGTTGGACGCTGACGAGATCGCAGCGGGTGTGACCGACCAAGGTTTGCGACTGCAGGCCTTACTCGGCGAAGGTGCCGGCCCGGCAAGTACCTGGCTGGTCGACGGGAAGCCCCGACTGCGAATTGCAGCCCAGCCGCTGACCTGGGCGGCGGGACAAGTCGCGCCGGCGGCACTGGCGGTCGCTCCCGACTCGATTGTCACCTATGGGCCACTGACCGGCGAGCTGGATCGAGAATACGACCAAGCCTTCTCTTATGGTGCCTGGATCTATCTCAGCGGTGACAACACTGGCGGAGCGATCCTCGCCAAAATGGATGAAGCGAATGAACATCGCGGCTTTGACCTGTGGCTTGAAGGCAATCGTGTCGGCGCTCACATCATTCACCGTTGGCCGGAGAACGCGGTCAAAGTGACCACCAACACGGCGCTCCCGAAAAACCAGTGGCAGCACGTGTTCATCACCTACGACGGCTCG
>CALELC010000540.1 GCA_937904535.1 uncultured Planctomycetaceae bacterium | reverse complement strand
TGGAGTCGCGACCAAGTAACGGCAACGTCCGTTGTCCGACGGCGTGAAGATGGTTTCACCGTTGTCTGCCACCCGTACTTCTCCAGCCGGTGAAAGATCGAAATATCCGTGATCCGGACGCACGCTGTGCAGGACGTTCGTCAAGTCCCAGGTTGGACGGTTGTGCGGGGGTGGCTCGTACAACCGGTACGCTTCGGGCAGCGGGTGATGAGCTACATAGCCGTAATCGTTCTCGATGCTCTGTGCCGGATAGGTGATCGCCAAACCGATTTCGAAACCACTGAAAATCATGGGCGTCGGCCAACGCTCTGCCAGCTGCTGTGCAGCCGGGATGTCTTTCACCACGTTGTATTCAAGATGTGTCGCACCGTTGATCGGTGTGAACGCGCCGGCCATCAGTGAAAGCAAACGCACCTTCCGTTTGACCAACTCAGTCCCGTTGAGGTCGGAAATATCGTCGCCCGTCGAATCGAGCAGCCGCGCTAAATTGGTGGAGAACCCGACTTGAACGATCACGACGGAGCCGTCTGGCTGAGCGGCAAGCGTGCGACGGAGCAGCGCGACGGCTTCCGGAGCGTCGCTGCCCGACCGCAGATCGTGCGGATAACGCAGCTTGCCATCATCGTGTTGATCAGCCAGCACCGTGAATCGGCTTTGCTCGGGCGTGACACCGTTGCGGACCACGCCAATCGGGATCTCGCCCCGACCGTAAAACGTGTTCACAGCATCGGTGAACGGTGCGCACTGGTCATGATCTTTGGTGATCGTCACCGCCAGCAACTCGCACTCGCCGCGGCTCTGCAACGCATGAATCACTCCGAGTGCCAGCACATCGTCGACGTCATTACCGATGTCCGTATCAAAAATCAGCTTTACCGGCGAGGTATCTGCGGAACGGGCTGCCGATCCTAAAAGGGTACAGACAACAAGCGACACCACCATCGAGCGGATCATGCACGGGCTCCCACGAGGACATCAAGCTGAGACAAAGGCACCGAAGTGAGCCTTAGCATAGCCAAGCCGGTCGCCAGCGTCAGCCCAGCTCGCTGCAAGTCACAGCACTAGACCGCTAACCAGGCTCGCAACCGCTCGAATCCCACCGCGTTCACGAACATCGGCCGCGAGAGTACGAGCGTCTGTTGGGATGGCTCGGATAACGTCAACTGCACCGAATGTTCGCCCGCCTCCACTCGGCGGAAGGCCGCAGGCAAATAGGTCACGGACGCAAGTGGGGTGTTGACCGTTAGCCCGTCTTTGTCAATCCAGCCTGATACATGCGTGAGGGTAGATCCCATGATCTTATAAAATCGCCAAAAAGCAGCGACAATGTGAACAACCAGAAACAGTAGGATCAACCCCAGGACGGTTCCGAAGACGTGCCATCGGACGAGGTTGATTGGTGAGAGTAGAGCCATCAGAAAAAACATCATGATGACATTGATCAGCGCGCACCCAAACACACCATAAATGCGAGCCGTTTGTTTGCGATAAGCAGGTGCCCAGTGACAGTCACTTAGCAGCAAGCCTCCTGTAAATTGCTCAGCTTCGGCTGATAGAGCGCCGAGATTCGGCGGCGCCGCTGGATCCGTCGTCGCCCTCACGGCGTCGGTCGGTGATGTCAAGGCGGGTTGCTCGGCTTCGTAAGCATTTTCGATTCGCTCGCATGCCCGCACGAAGTCCTGTTCCTCAAACAGCCGACGAGGCAATAGGAGCAAACTCTTACGAGTTTCCCCTAGCAGCAGCCCAATCCCGACCCGCGATTTTCGCACCTCGCCGATCGCCTCGTGCGAAATCACCTTCCGCACAAAAGGGTACTGCAGCACCAACGAATGGAACGTCACATCGCCGGAGAGCGGTCCGAGCAACTCGGGCGCTGCAGCAACGTTCATCCGGACGAACAAGTAACCAATGAATCGCATCGTGAGCCACCCGCAGACAACTGCTTGTGCGACCAATAGAGTTAACAACAGAGGCCATCCAGGCAAGTTGTCGATCCACTGACGGTTCGTACCAAGCCACGCGTCCAAGAGATCTGGCTGCAGCCGGTAAATGCCGCAGTACAACACCGCCGTTGTCGTGAGCGCGAGAAATCCGGCGTAGAGTCCCGTCCCCTCGCGACCGAAACACTCCAGATCCTCCCACTGCACCGTCCCGCTAAAAGGGATTGCATTCGCACTCGGTTCAGCCGGTGGTTCCAACGAAGCCGCAGGCGCGTAAGGATTGGAATCAAAGCGTGTCACCGATGCTGCCTCCGGGTGATGTTCAGGAGCTACAATGTCCGGCAAGCCAGGCTTCACCGCTCGTCCGGGAGGACCGTTTCACCCATGTGCACAGTGAGAATCCGAAAGATGCGTCTCTATCCAGGCATTAGCTTAGCACTGTTCGGCACAGTTTTCACGCTGGTAGCGGCATTCCTGACGAGCCCGCAGGCGGTCGGCCAGCAAACGGAAGTCGACTACTCGCCGGCCCTGCAAAAACTGCAAGTCGCGATCGAATACGAAGTCGAGCAAAAGCGATTACCCGCCTTTTCGATCGCTCTCGTTGACAAAGATCGCACCGTTTGGGCTGCAGGATTCGGGTTTCAGGACACAGCAAAACAAGTCCCGGCGACGGCAAACACCGTCTACCGCGTCGGGTCGGTATCAAAGCTGTTTACTGATATTGCGGTAATGCAGGCTGTCG
>CALELC010000539.1 GCA_937904535.1 uncultured Planctomycetaceae bacterium | reverse complement strand
TGGCTGTCAAACTGCCGCAGCGACTGCGGAGCGAAAAACAATCGCTGCAGCCGGGGGAAACGTTCCGGGCGATTTGGGGCAGCGGCTATGACACCGCTCGCGCGCTGATCGAGATCGAACACCGCGGCAAGATCATCAAGAGCTATTGGACTCCGGCGGATCGCACGCAGGTGCTGATCGAACAGGAAGTGACCGAAGCGATGCGCGGCGGCTTTACCCTGCACACCACGATGGTGCGGGAGAACCGGGCCTATCAACATTCTGAGTACGTGGATGTCCCCTGGACGACCAAAGAATTGGCGATCAAGTGGGAACGCTTTACGTCCAAGCTCGAGCCGGGCCAGCGGGAAACCTGGACGGCTGTGATCACGGGGTCGGATGCCAAGCGGGCGGCGGCCGAAATGGTGGCGACGCTGTACGACGCGTCGCTCGATGCCTTCCGACCCCATGCTTGGGCCGACGGGTTCGGCGTCTTCCGCCGTGACCATTCGATGCTCGCCCGCAACTTTGAAAATCAACTCAAGCACCTCTCGACCTTCCGGCACGGCTGGACGCAGGACGGCCGTGACGGCACGCTGATCTATCCGCGGTTGAAATTGCTCAGCGAAGGGATCACGCCCTTCGGCGTTCCGTCTCGCCGTGGCCGGATGCTGGGCATGATGGGCGGCGGGGCAGACGCGATGATGATGCGTGGGGCCGCGCCCGCGATGGCCGAAGGCATGGAGATGGAAAGTCGCATGGCGTTTAGGGCAGTCGCGGACAAAGCAGCGCCTGGGCAAGCCCCTGGCCAGGGCGGCGAGGCGCCGCCCGAGGCCACCCCGCAGCTTGATCTCGACTCGATCTCCGCCCGCACCAATCTGCAGGAGACCGCGTTTTTCTTCCCGCATGTGCTCGCTGGCGAAGACGGCTCGGTGCGGCTGGAGTTCACCATGCCCGAGGCGCTGACGAAGTGGAAGTTCTTGGGCTTCGCTCACGATGCCAAGCTTCGCGGCGGCCTGCTGAGCGATACGGTGGTGACCAGCAAGGACCTGATGGTCCAACCAAACGCTCCGCGATTCCTCCGTGCAGGCGACCAAATCGAGTTCACGGTAAAGGTCACCAATCGCTCAGCGACTCGCCAAACCGGGGCCGTGCGACTAACGTTCAGCGACGTCCGCAGCGGCGATTCAGTTGATGCTCAGCTCGAAAATACCAGTGGCGAGAAAGCGTTTGACATTCCTGCGGGACAATCGCAATCGGTTGCCTGGCGACTGAAGGTACCGGATGACCTGGGCCTGTTGACCTACCGCGCGGTCGGCTCCAGCGGGCGCCTGTCCGATGGCGAAGAAGGCTACCTGCCGGTGCTGTCGCGGCGCGTGCTGATCACCGAGTCGCTGCCATTGCCGATCCGCGGCCAGCAAACCAAGGAGTTCGACTTTGAGCGGCTGGCCAAGGCCGGCGAGTCCGAATCGATCAAGCACCAGTCGCTGACGGTGCAGATGGCGTCCAACCCGTCCTGGTACGCCGTGATGGCGCTGCCGTACCTGATGGAATACCCGCATCCGTCGAGCGATCAGATCTTCAATCGGCTGTACGCCAACTCACTGGCTCGTCACATCGCCGGTAGCGATCCGCGGATTGCGCGGACGTTCGAGCTCTGGCGCGGGACCGACGCGCTGGAGAGCCCGCTGAGCAAGAACGAAGACCTCAAGTCGCTGCTGCTGGAGGAAACGCCGTGGTATCGTCAGGCCGAGTCGGAGAGCCAATCTCGACGCAACATCGGGATTCTGTTCGACAACAACCGTCTGGACGATGAAACCGCGCGGGCGCTCGAGCAACTGGCCCAGCAGCAACACGACGATGGTCGCTGGCCGTGGTTCCCCGGTGGCCGCGGCGACGATTTCATCACGCTGTCCATCACCACCGGCTTCGGTCGGCTGCGGCACCTCGGAGTGGGCGTCGACACCAGCTCCGCCGTCAAGTCGCTCACGCGGCTCGACACCTGGATGACCGAGATGCACGAGAAGATCAAGAACAAGGACGGCAATCACCTGTCGCCGCTGATCGCGCTGTACCTGTATGGACGCAGCTTCTTCTTGCAGGATCAACCGGTTGCCGCCGAACACACCCCTGCACTGAAGTTCTGGCTGGCGCAGGCCAAGCAGCACTGGGTCAAGCTCGATCACCTGCAATCACAGGGACACCTAGCGATTGCGCTGAAGCGGTTCGGCGACGCCGACACCGCGCGGCGGATCATGGTGTCGCTCAAGGAACGTTCGGTGAACGAAGAAGAACTGGGCATGTATTGGCCCGGCCAGCAGCGTTCGCCGTGGTGGTACCGGGCTCCGATTGCCGGACAAGCGCTGATGATCGAAGCGTTCGATGAAGTGGCCGGCGACGCGCAAGCGGTGGAAGACTGCAAAGTCTGGCTGCTGAAGCAAAAGCAGACGCAGGACTGGAAGACGACGCGGGCGACGGCCGACGCGGTCTACGCGTTGCTCTTGCGGGGCACCAGCCAGTTGGCATCGACCAAGCTCGTCGAAGTTTCGCTGGGCGACGAGACGGTTCGTCCCGAGACGGTCGAAGCCGGCACCGGCTTCTACGAGCAGCGGTTCGTGGGCGGCGACATCGATGCGAAGATGAGCCACATCACCGTCAAGAAAACGGATGATGGCGTCGCTTGGGGCAGCGTTCACTGGCAGTACTTCGAGGACATCGGGAATGTTACCGCGTATGCTGACACGCCGCTGAAGCTGACCAAAGAGCTGTACGTCAAACGCAACACTGATTCCGGGCCTGTGCTGGAACGTGTGGAAGGTGCGGTCCAAGTCGGTGATGAACTCGTTGTGCGACTGGTGCTCCGTACCGATCGTGATCTGGAGTACGTGCACTTGAAGGATCATCGCGGCAGCGGCACCGAGCCGGTCGATGTGCTCTCGCAGTACCGTTTCCGCGAAGGTTTGGCGTACTACCAATCAACGCGTGATGCAGCCAGTCACTTCTTCATCGACTACCTGCGTCAAGGCACGTACGTGTTCGAGTACTCCACCCGCGTGCAACTGCGTGGCCAGTACCAGACCGGGATGGCCACGATCCAGTGCTTGTACGCGCCGGAGTTTGGCGGCCACAGCGAGAGCCTGGCGATCGAAGTCGCCGGCGAGTGATTGAGGGCGGAAGTATTGGCGCGGCTCCATGGCACCGGCTTTCATGCCGAAGGCATTCGAAGCCATTAGCCCCGAGTCGCGCAGCGCTCCCAGGCAAACCTGCGAGCGTATCCGGCAATACCGTTCGACCGGTCCCGTGACGCAGCCGAATGGGTAAACTGTCGGCTGCGTCGACTCGGCCGGTGACGGCGGAGCGCACGCATCCCCCCACAACTTTGGAGAACACTCATGCGTATTCGATTGGCCCTACTGGGTCTCGCTCTGCTGGTCGGTGGAGTCGCGTCGGCCCAGGACAAGAAGGTCACTCATGCCACCACCGCGGCCGATCAGCTCGGCTGGAAGCTCGGGGTGCAAACCTACAGCTTCAACCGCTTCACCTTCTTCGAAGCGATCGACAAGGCCGCCTCGATCGGTTTGAAATACGCCGAGTGTTATCCCGGCCAGACGATTTCTGCTGACATCGACGGCAAGATCGGCCCAGGCATGACCGCCGAGCAGATCAAACAGGTTAAAGACAAGCTCCAGTCGGCCGGTGTGCAGTTGGTCGCGTTTGGGGTGACTGGCCTCAGCGCCAACGAAGCCGAAAGCCGCCGCACCTTCGAATGGTGCAAGGAAATGGGGATCGGCGTGATCAATACCGAAGTGCGGGAAGACGCCTTCGACACCCTTGAGAAGCTGTGCGAGGAATACCAAATCAAGGTTGGTCTGCACAATCACCCCGAGCCATCCTACTACTGGAATCCCGATACGGTGCTCAAGGCGATCGAGGGCCGCAGCAAGTGGATCGGCGCCTGTGCTGACACCGGTCACTGGTTGCGATCCGGGTTAAATCCGCTCGAAAGCCTCAAGAAGCTCGAGGGCCGGATCGTCAGCTTCCACTTCAAGGACCTCAATCGCGAAGGCAAGGGCGCGCACGACGTGCCTTGGGGTGAAGGCGTGGCCAACGTTCCGGCACTGCTGGAGGAAATGAAGCGTCAGCAGTTCCAGGGCCCGATTTCGATCGAGTACGAGCACAACTGGCTCGAGTCGTTGCCAGAAATCGGCCAGTGCGTGGAGAACTTCCACCGCATTGCCAATCAGCAGGCCAAGTAGCGTCTACTGTCCCGCTTCGGCCAAACGATCCAGCGGCGGCGTCGATTCGAGCCGCTGGATCACTGCGGCGACGGCCTGGGACATCATCCGCACATCACAACTGGGCAGCGGCTTGCCTGCCCGTGCAACCTGCGATGGCGTCAGCGGCAGGTGGATGAAAAGTGACACGGTCGGCAAGTGCAATTGCGCCGTGAAGTGCTGGCTGAGATAAAACACCGCGTTGCACAGGTAAGTGCCCGCGTGGTGTGAGACTTCGGCGGGAATCCCCGCGGTCAACAGTTCGTCTCGCAGCGCAACCAGCGGCAGAGCCGTGCGGTAGGCCGCCGACGCCCCAGGCACCAGCGGCTCTCCATCGGTTCGCACATTCAAGCCGGTCGACTCGAGCTGGATGACAGGCCCTCCGGGGACCTGTCCGAGATGGATCGCGTAGTCATAGCGATCCAGCAAATCCTTGCGCAATCGATCGCTGGCCGCTTGCAGCTCCACCGGATACCGGCGGGTAACCACCGTGGACGGAGAATCGAGCCAACTGGTCAAATCGATCAGGGTCAACCAGCTACTATTCTCCGGCCACTGGTCATATGGCTCAAAGGCGGTCAGGAGGATGCGTGGCATCTAGGCGTGAATCTCACGCAAACAATCCTCCAGCAGCCGTACGGCACTGCCGATTTCTCGCAGTTGCCGCTCGGGGTCCTGAGGGATTTCACGTTCGATGGTCAGTGGGCCGGTGTAGCCGATCTCATGCAAGGTTTGCACATAAGCGCGGATATTCACCTCGCCCTCGCCCAATGCCACTTCCTGGCCCCAGGTCACGCCGGGCTGGTCGCTCCAGGTGGCGTCCTTGCAGTGCACGCTCCGCACCCAGGGGGCGAGCTTTCGCAGCGCTGCCAACGGTTCTTCCATCCCGTACAGGATCATATTGGCCGGGTCGAAATTGATCCGCAGGTTGTCAAAGCCGACTTCGTTGATGAAATCGATCAGGTCGTCCGCGGTTTCTTGTCCGGTTTCCAGGTGCACGAACTGGTCGTTGCCGGCGCAGTGCTGACAGAGTTGCCGAGTGACTTCGACGATCCCCGGGCGTTCTGGGTCGTTGCGATCATGAGGCACCACACCGATGTGCAGACCGACTGCATCGCAGCCCATCTCGCGGGTGAAGTCGCTGATCTCACGCATTTCCTCG
>CALELC010000538.1 GCA_937904535.1 uncultured Planctomycetaceae bacterium | reverse complement strand
CGAGTCTTAGCGCTGGTAGAGTCGAGTCGGAGTGAACAGGAATCAGCGACGGACCCTGCTAGTTTGGCGACGCAGGAACCTGCCCGGTCTGAAAGGCTCAGCAAGCAGCTGGCGGAGGAGAACATTGGCGAACTCGCCGAAAGCGAGAGTGCTGAGGTTTCATCAAGCGAACTCGCCGAACAACGTAGCCTACCGACAATCAATCGCTTTAGCAGTCAGCTCCTAGAAGCGGAGACGCTGGCGGATCGCTCTGCGAACTCGGCCCTCGGCATTGAACCGGCTCCTACAGAAAGCAATCGCACGTTGCAGCAGTTTGATGCTACTGCCAGTTCCGACGATGCGCTCATGTCCGAGGCGATCGCTAAACCCGAGGGACGTGCAGACTTGAAGATCGCCGGCTCGCCTCGAAGCCGTGCCCAGACCGCTGCCAGCAGCGAGCTACAAGCTGAGGTGCCACTACGCGCCGAGGCTTCCAGAAGTGTCACCATGGATTTCGCTCAGCCGATGGATAAGCTCAATGAAGTTGACGCGGATCTTCCGGCAGGGCCTGCGGCAGCAATCGAGTTTAGGCAGGAGCAAGGAGCAAACGTCTATGCTTATGAGCCCCTCGGCACAGACATGTACGGAGGGGCGGTTGCCGAACCATCGTTTAACCGACCGACTGAGGCTCTTGGTGATGCGGCATCGCCTGCGTTTGCTGGTTCCGGAGCGCGGTCTGGCCGTGATGTGGCTCCCCTGGCTGCTCCCGCTACAACTCCATTGAGCTTAGCTTTTGGACGAGAGCCTGAAGCACAGGGTTTCGGTTTGCGAGGCACCGAACGGCGCTGGGACGAAGGACGCGGGCCGGGTATGTCCGGCGACCAATTTGCCCCCATCATCGAGAATCCTTTCAAGCGTGTGGGGGAACATCCATTGAGCACGTTCTCGATCGATGTCGATACGGCCTCCTACAGCAAGGTTCGACAGTTCCTGGTCGATTCGGGTCAGTTGCCGCGGCCCGACGTCGTCCGGATCGAGGAACTGGTGAACTACTTTGATTACGGTTACGCCGAACCACCCGCGGACAGCCCTCATCCTCTGGTCTCGGATATTGAGATCGCACAGTGTCCATGGTACACCGACCATCGCCTCGCTCGAATCGCGGTGCAGGCGCGGCGAGTCGCAGAGCAAGATCGCCCTGCCAGCAACCTAGTGTTTTTAATCGATACCTCGGGCAGTATGAACATGCCCAATCGGTTGCCGCTGGTGAAACAGGGCCTGGAGATGCTGCTAGACCAGCTGAAGGCGTCGGATCGCGTTGCGATGGTCGTGTACGCAGGCTCCGCGGGTTTGGTGCTCGATTCGACACCGGCGACCGACGTTTCGCAAATCCGCCGGGCGCTCACCCGACTGGAGGCCGGCGGCAGCACCAACGGTGGCGACGGGATTCGGTTGGCTTATCAGACGGCTCGCGATCATTTCATCGCTGGCGGGATCAACCGCGTGATCCTGTGTACCGACGGCGATTTTAATGTCGGCACGACGAGCCCAGATGAATTGGTTCAGCTAGTCGAACAGCAAGCGCGCGGTGGAATTGACCTGACGGTGCTCGGCTTCGGCATGGGCAACCATAACGATGCGATGCTGGAGCAGATCAGTGGCCGTGGCAACGGCAACTACGCCTTTATCGATCATGTCCAAGAGGCGCGGCGAATCCTTGTGGAGCGGGCCACGTCAACACTGTTCACCGTCGCCCGCGATGTCAAGATTCAAGTCGAGTTCAATCCCAGTCAGGTAGCTGCCTACCGCCTGATCGGCTACGAGAATCGGATACTGGCCAAGGAAGATTTTAAAGACGACACCAAGGATGCGGGTGAAGTCGGTGCCGGGCACAGCGTCACGGCGCTGTATGAACTGATTCCTCACGACGGCAACACCGACGTGTTGCCGCCGGTGGTAGATGAGCTCAAGTATCAGCGGCCGTTGACCACGGCAGAGGTTGCCAAGAGCGACGAAGTGTTGACCCTCAAGATTCGTTACAAGCCGGTCGAGGTTGCAGTGAAAGCCAGCGACCGCCCTGCTGGAGAATCGATTGCAATTGAGTTTCCGGCGAAAGATTCCGGAAAGACCTTTTCGCAGGCAAGCGAAAGTTACCGCTTCGCCACACTGGTCGCCGCATTCGGGCTGCAGCTTCGCAGGAGTGAACACCGTGGCAACTGGACGCTTGCCGACGTGCAGCGAGAGGCATCGGCGCTCGGTGGTGTGCAAGATGCAGCAAGGATCGAATGGCTCGATTTGCTGCGCCGTGCCGCGGAACTCCAGGTCGCTGAGCCGACGGGAAATTAGCCTGCTTCTAGGCGGCAGCGGTTCGCGGAGCTAGGCGCTGGTGCCGGTGCGCGAGTGTTGCGTAGCCCCGGGGATGGCTGCGGTGCCAATTCCACGCCGTCTGCACGATCTGCTCGATATCGGTGTATGCCGGACGCCAACCGAGTTCTGCTGCAGCTCGTCGGGCATCGGCCACCAATTCAGGCGGGTCACCGGCTCGACGTGGGCCGACCACGGCCGGGATCGCGTGTCCGGTCACACGGCGACACGCGTCGATGATTTCTCTCACGCTGGTTCCACGGCCGGTGCCGAGGTTGAGACAGATACCTTTGCCTGGTTCGAGTCGATCGAGCGCTCGCAGGTGGGCGTCAGCCAGGTCGCAGACATGGATGTAGTCGCGCACGCAGGTTCCGTCGGCGGTGGGGTAGTCGTCGCCGTAGACCGTAATGTGCTCGCGTTGGCCGAGCGCCACCTGCAGCACAATCGGAATCAGGTGCGATTCCGGATCATGATCCTCGCCGATGGTCCCGTCGGGGTGCGCACCAGCAGCGTTGAAATACCTCAGTGACGCGTATCCCAATCCATAGGCCGCGGCGTAGTCCGCCAACGCCTGTTCGATCACCAGTTTCGTAAAGCCGTACGGATTGATTGGTTGCTGGAGCGTCGACTCAGCAATAGGAATCGTTTCGGGTTCGCCGTACGTCGCGGTCGTGCTGCTGAACACGATCCGCTTTACATCCGCCTCGCGCATCGCATCAAGCAATTCGAGTGTAGCGATCACGTTGTTGCGATAGTACAGCGCCGGATCGAGTACCGATTCGTTGACTAACGCGAACGCGGCGAAATGCATCACTGCTTCGATCCGCTTGTCCTTCAGCACCGTTACGAGCTTTGCTCGATCGGCGACCTCGCCCTCGAGCAAACGGTCAGCGGGAACCGCTTGCCGGTGGCCGCGAGACAGATTGTCGTAAACCCAGACCTGATGGCCTGCTTCGGTGAGCGATCGGACAGCGTGGGAGCCGATGTAGCCGGCACCTCCGACAACGAGCACGTTCATGAACAGCAACTTGCGGAAAAAGGGTGCGGAGTTTGGCGGTACCGTAGACAATTCGCCAGATTCGTCACAACTGGGATCTTCCGCTACCGGTTGGAGGCGTTCACGGCGCCGCGGTCGAAGATCTGCTAGGTGATCCATCGCGCGCCCGGTCAATCGTTGCGACGTCCGGGGTCACTGAGCACGCTGCCTCGATGTTGAGAAAATTGCATTGGCTCCTCGTCTGACCAAGTTGCAACAGTTGCAAGCCGGGACGGCTCGTCTTGCGCCAACGCGAACTACCGAGGTGCTGGCTGATGATTTCCTCGTCTACCTTCGTGGCGAGTGTCATTTGGCCGACAACAGCGTGATGGCTTATCGCCGAGATTTGCGTCGGTTCATCGATTGGGTCGGCGGTCGTCCGCTGGCGGCGATCGAGATCGGCGATCTGACCGAGTTCATCGCGGCGCTGCAGGACGAAAAACTCGCTCCCGCATCGATCTCCCGCTGTACCGTCGCCGTGCGGACGTTTTACAAGTACCTGCAGTTGGAGGGCGTGCTGACGGAGAATCCGGCAGAGCTGTTGGCAACCCAAAAGATGTGGGAACGGGTTCCCCGGGTGCTGACCGTCCGCCAAGTAGAACTGCTGTTAGCCGCGCCGCGGCGGATCGATACCTATTACCAGCGCGACCGCGTGATGCTGGAAGTGCTCTACGCCACCGGCTGCCGCGTCTCAGAAGTATGTCATTTACGATTGCCGGACCTGTCGCTCGAGCAGCGTCACCTCCGCTGCGAAGGCAAGGGCGGAAAGCAGCGGATGGTGCCGATTGGCAGTCGCGCGATTGAGGCAATCCAAACCTACTGCAGCGATCTGCGAGCAGTGCTCGTCAAACGCCAGTCCGAACCGAGCGACGCGCTCCTGCTCAGTCGCTCTGGTCGACCGATGGACCGGATCATGTTGTGGCGGCTGGTGAAGTTTTATGCCGCCCGCGTTGGGATTGATGCGCTGATCAGCCCGCACGCGCTGCGACACAGCTTTGCGACTCACTTGCTGGCCGGTGGAGCGGATTTGCGTCAGGTGCAGGAGATGCTTGGTCATGCGAGCATTCAAACCACGCAAATCTACACGCACGTCGAGCACTCGCGGCTGAAGCGAGTGCACCAGCAGTTCCATCCGCGTGCGTAATGCCACTGGTCGTCGCGGCGGGTGAATTGATTTGATGGCCTCCGATAAAACTGACTAAGTCACTCAACAAAAAAAGCGTGTTTCGCAATGCTGCGAAACACGCTCTTCGATATCAGTCGTATTTACACGGCAATGGCGATTCCCGGCACCGATCGCCGCGGATGCTCGCAGCCTGACTAGAACTCGATCACAGCACCGAGGTCGATGCCGTGGACCCAGAAACCCGAGTCGTTGATGTCAACATACCGGCCCGGTCCTGCATTGCCCAAGTCGTTGGGGTCAATGAACAGGTTGCGGTCCATCTGTTCGCCTGCCAGAGCCACGTTGCTCCAGTACACGAAGCTGTAGCCAACGTGGAAGTTAACGTGTTCGCGGAACTGGTAACCAATCTTCAGATTCATTTCCGGAGCGAAGGCAAACACATCGCGGCTGCGGACGCCTTGCACGTCGCCGCGAGCAAACAGACCTTCGTCAAACTCGGTCGGGGCACCACCGCCGATGATCCCCTGAGTTGAGCTACCACGCACGGCGACCCGTTGTGACATATTGCCCAAGTGCACCTTAGTCAGCGAGCTGGCGGTCCAGCGGCCGCGTTTGAGCGATACCTCACCACCGATTTGCCCACCGTGGAACTCGTTGCGAGTCCGGAACTCATCATTGAAGCTGGTCTGGATGCCCGGGGGAACCTGAGTGCGATTGACGCTCAGGTACAACTCATCGGCAATGTTGAAGTGGCTGTAACCACCGATCAGATCCAAGCGGTGGGCACGGCTCTCGCCCAAACGTGCTCGGCCATAGATTTCAGCCGCCACGATGTCCAACGACGTCCGCACGCTTGCATCACCCGCAACCTGCGTCTGACCGTCGTTATATCCCACCAACAGCGCATCTTCACCGATGTTGCCGAAGGTGTTGTAGAACGGCACGCCGAAGCTCACCCCGGTGCCATCTCCGCCGAAGCTCAGTGAGTCGCTATCGTCACCCAATACCCACACTCGACCGCCGATGCCGAATGCTCCGTCGGCAAAGTAGCGGCCGATGTCGCCGCGGAATCCGGGCGTCAGACCGTTGCCAAACGGCTCATCAAAGATTTGATCGTATTCGAGCGCCGTCGGCAGCCCCGGTTGCTCGGAGGCCACGCCCAGCGGTGGCGTTTGCCGTCCTTGCGGGAACCACAGCAACAGTTCAGCCTTCAGCCACACCGTCGGATCATTCGTGCAGGCCGCTCGGCTGAAGGTGCTGACGCGGCTGGTGTCGCAGCTGCCGTCGATGTAGTCGCCAGCGTACTGGCTCACCGGCGACGGGCTGAGGTAGCTGTCCGTTGCATACGCCGTGTCATCGCTCCAAACCTGCGCCGATGCGGACGGCTGGGACCGCAACGAGTACGTGTCGGACGAATGCTGCAGCGCGCTGTGGGTCGAGTCGTCGCCGATGTACATCGTCGCGGCGGTCTGTTGCACGGCCCCTTCGTCGGCGACGGAATCGCTGATGAACCCTCCCTCGTCGCCATAGTAATCGCTGTAAACGTCTTCAGCGGCCGACTGAGCGTGGACGACGGCGGGGAATGCGGTGGAGGCTGACAGCAGTACCGCCGTCAATGTCAACCTGCGCATGTCGATCTTCATGGTAGGGTTCTCGAAGGTCCGGGAATACTAATACGACCTGGAGAACACGATCGACACTTTTCACCGTCGCATCCAGATCCTTCGGAACGGCGAGCAAACTTTACCTAGCCTACTTAGGTTGGCGCTATTAACCCGAATTTTGGTCGCCTCGTCGGTAGTGAGATCCGATAAAATGAGGCGGAGTCCCTTTTTTCACGCAGAAAACAATCGCGCATGTCGACCTCCGCCGACCGATCTACACCGCTGCCGCATCCGCATCCTCTTGCCGCTCCGGATCCGCTTGCCCCAGCTGGCCCGCAGTCGCTCGCTGGCGATGCCGCAGTCGATGCGGTGGAGCCGCGGACGGGTGAGACGGACGCGTATGACGGCAGTGCTGGGGAACGGAGTTCGGAGACGGTGGCTGCGGTTGCCACCGCTGGGGCTGCCGCGCCGATTCACCGTCACTCGGTCGACCCGAAAGCGGCCATTGCCAAGCTGGGTCGTGGGTTCTTTTCACCGCGCGTGCGTCGCTGGCGGCGACTGTTGCAGCAGATCAACGATCTTGAACCGTCGTTGCTCAAGGAAAACGATTTGGCGCTGCGCAAACGCTCGCTCGCACTGCGCTATCGCGCCATGGCCGGTGAGAAGCTGGTCACGCTGTTACCCGAGGCGTACGCGCTCTGCCGCGAAGCCGGCCGCCGCGCCAATTCGATGCGGCACTACGACGTCCAGATGATCGGCGGGATCGCGCTGTTTGAAGGCTGCATCGCAGAGATGCAGACGGGGGAAGGTAAAACGTTGACCGCCACCCTGCCGCTGTACTTGCACTCTCTGGCAGGCAAAGGCGCCCACTTGGCAACGGTCAACGATTACCTCGCCAATCGTGACGCGCAGTGGATGCGGCCCCTCTATGAAATGCTTGGCGTCTCGGTGGGCATCGTGCAGACACCGGACGACCAGCCGTCGCGGCGAAAGTCGTACGCGGCCTCGATCACTTACGGGACAGCCAAAGAATTCGGTTTTGACTTTTTGCGCGATCGACTGCTCATGCGCGCCCAGAACCGTCTGGAAACCGAAATGCTCGGCGACGGTGGCGGCGGCTTCGGGCAAGCGGGCGACTCGATCGTGATGCGAGGGATGCACTTCTGCTTGGTCGACGAAGCGGACAGTATTTTGATCGACGAAGCGCGAACGCCGCTGATCATCGGATCGATCGAGGACAATGTCCGTGACCAAATCGTCCAGACGTACCGCTGGGCAGCAGAAGTCGCGCCGCTGTTCATCCAGGACGATCATTACTACATCGATGACGACACCAAACGCTACGAGTTGACCGCGCGTGGCCGGCAGAAAGTCCGCTCTCTGCCTAAGATGGACCTGGTGCGGACAATCGGCTTGGTTGATCTGTATGAGTTCGTGGAACGAGCGATCAAAGTGCATCGCGAGTTCATTCTCAACCGCCAATACGTTGTCCGTCCGGGCGAGCGCGGCGCTCCTGAAATCGTGATCGTCGACGAGTTCACCGGCCGCCTGGCGGAAGGCCGTAAGTGGCGTGATGGTATCCATCAAGCAATCGAAGCGAAGGAAGGTCTCGAGATCAGTGTGCCGACCGGACAAGCGGCGCGGATCACGATCCAAGACCTGTTTCTCCGCTATCCGCACTTGGCAGGGATGACCGGTACCGCTGCCAACAGTGCCCCGGAACTCAAGAAGATCTATCGCACTCCCGTTTTTCGCGTCCCGACCAACCGCCCGCCGCAGCGGCAGCGATTGCCGGATCGAGTTTATGGCACTGCGGAAGAGAAATTCCGCGGCATCGTACGCGAGGTGATCGAGATTCACGCCACCGGTCGTCCGATCCTCGTCGGGACTCGTTCGATCGACAAAAGCGAGATCCTCTCGCGGATGCTCGATGAAGCGGGGATCGCCCACGAAGTGCTGAATGCCAATAAGGTGGCTGAAGAAGCGGAGATCGTGTCTCGAGCCGGTTTGCACGGCAAGGTTACCGTGGCGACCAACATGGCTGGTCGTGGTACGGACATCAAACTCGACGGCGAGATTGAGCGTCTCGGTGGGATGCACGTGATCTGTACCGAGCTGCACGACGCGGCCCGCATCGACCGCCAGTTGATCGGACGCTGTGGCCGCCAAGGCGACCGCGGGTCCTACCGGCAATACTTGTCGTTGGACGACGAAATTCTCAAGAACGGCTTTGGCCCTGAAAAGAGCGAAAAGCTCAAAGCGAAGGGGCTGGCAACGCCCGGCGAAATGGATCGCTACGCGCCGCTGTTCGCCAAAGCCCAGAGCAAAGTCGAACGCAAGCACTTCCGCGATCGCATGGTGCTACTGCACCACGAAAAGGAACGTAAAAAATTGCAGCGTGAAATTGGCCAGGATCCTTATCTCGATACGCCGGATTGATCCGGCAGCGATCAAGAGCTGGCGGAATCGGTTTCGGCCGCACTCGTTGCCACACCCGGCATGGCGAGAATCATCGGCGTCCGCTCGCGCTGCATTTCCGCCGAGTCGCGTGCCTGCTGGACCATCGCTTCCAGGTTCTGCAGCGATTTCCGGCGCTCGTATGGCGAGCGGCTGTCGTCAGCCGTAACGATGAGGATAGTGTCTTCGGGAGTTGCATGGCCGACGGCCCACTGGATCGCGCCGGCGGGATCGGTAATCAAGCGTGCAAGTGCCACGTTCCTAAAGCCGTCGAGCACCGCATGGGCTGAACGGAGAAAGGTGGACTTGGCAGCGACGGTTGAAGTCAGCACCATCCGCTGCGAAAAACGCTCCATCAGCCGTCCACAGCGCGCGAGTTGGTGCTCGAAATGGGGAGCGTGATCCGCGTCGGCTGGACGGGTACCGAGCGTCAGCACGCACCACAGTTTTCCGCGTTTGGGTTGCTGCTGCCGCAGCGTTCGCAACGTCACTGCGAGTTGCTCAGGCGAACTGGCTGCATCGATCACCACCGCAGCCGAACCGTAGCCGCTGAGGCGTTGCATGCGTCCGGGAATCATCGGCAGCCGACTGACTGCAGCAACGGCCTCCGTCAGCGGCGTATCCAGCAGTCGCCCAACGGCCACCGCTGCCAAACTGCTCATCGCCATCGCCTCGCCGCAGTGCATCGTCTCCATCACTGCCGTTTCATCGCCACAACTCACCATCAAGGTTGTTGACCCTGGCTGCTGATCGAAAAGCTTCGCGGAAACATCTGCTTCGCGGCGAAGCCCATAGGTCAATCGTTTTAGGCCGCTGTCGTCGATCCGGTGGAGCAGCTTGGGTTGATCAGCCGGCATGATTACGACGGCATCGTCCTTCGCCTGTTCGAGCGCAATCGCAAGCGGGTCAGGACCAAAATGCCCCCGTGCGACCCGGTTTCCGCCGGCTGAGTAATTGCCGGTGACGATCAGCAAATCCAGTTGCAACGCGCCCACCGCTCCGGGCTCTTGCCCGCTCATTTCGATGACGACGGCACCGCAACCTGCGTCGCGTGCCTCCGCCAGCCACTCAATCAGCTCGGGTCCGCCAGGAGAACTCGCTGCAGGAGTCGTTTGGACAATTCCATCACTGCATCCCAGATCGGTCTCATAGGCGGTGCGCAGCCCGATCTTCTTGAGCAGCCCGGCCACCAACAGTGCCGTTGATGTTTTGCCTCCATCGCCAACGATCCCGATCGTCAACATTTGTGACGCGGGATCAGCGTGCAGGGCGGTCGCAATGCGACAGGCCGCTTCTTGCACATCGCCTACCACGGCCTGCGGCAGCGGGCAGGGAAGCAGTTGCTCCGTTAGAATTGCGGTTGCACCGCGTGCCAGTGCCTCGGCCGCAAAGGTAACAGGGTCATTGGCGCCAGTTTGAAAACACACCAAGTCGCCCGGCTGCGCTTCGTCCACGCGTGCAGCGAGCCGTTGGACCGCAATATCTTGGCACTGAAAGAACTTTACCAACGGCAGGGTCTGTTTGACCGAGATGACGGCCTGGGAATCAGCGTCACCGCCTGAGTGGGAAAGATGGTTGTCGGAATCCTGCCGTCCAGCCGAATTTACCCTTGCCCGCATCGCAGCCTCCTTGCCGTTGGGGATTTCGAGTCGTCTGAGCTCGCACGATGGTCGGCGTCACTCAGGAGCATGCGTTCCTCGCACACGATGTTGCCGCTGCAGGCTCAACGAAGTCCGCTAAGCCATGCGTCGACGAGCCCCATTGTTCCGATCGCCGCTGCGGAGTCAAGGCGAACTTCAGTCAGGCTGGCGGAGCCCGCAGCGGACCTCCGCGGGCGGACGCCACTAAGCTGCAATCCGCCGACGCTCTTCCAAGCTGCGATGCCCCACTTGAATGGACGACTCGGCCCAGCCGAGCTGATTTAGTAGTTCATCCGCGGCGCGGACGATCCCGCCTGGGCTGCCCTGTTCCGCACGCAACTCCTCCATTTGAGTCAGCAGCGACTGGTAGTAATACTCGTCCTGCAACATCGCTTCCACGCTGTCGACGAGGTACCGAATCGCTGGCTCGGGTCGCCCGACGGAAACCATCTCGGGAAAGATTGTCCGTCCTGCCATCAAATTGACAAGCGTGATGCTGTTCACCTTGACCATCATCCGCGCGTAGGTATGCAGTACCCGGCCGACGCGGTAAATCACGGCCGCCGGAGTACCGCGCGCCAGCATTTCTAAGCTCACCGACCCGCTGACCATCATCGCACAGCGGCTCTCCTGAATGATCTCGCTCGTCTTGCCAACGAAGATATCGATCGGCAAGCGACGATCTTCAGCAGTTAGTTGATTGCGACACCATAGACCGTGAGCATCCTTGAACGCAGCTACCAGAAACCGGGCGTCGGGATGCTTCGCTGCCAATCGCCGGATCGCGGCGAGCATCAGCGGGAAGTTCCGTTTTACTTCGTGATTCCTCGACCCCGGCAGCACGGCCACCAGGCGATCCCCCGCGTTTCGCCGCTCCACGAGCCGATCGAGCAACACGGGATCCAACGGCTGCTCGGCGACCGCATCAAAGAATGGATGGCCAACATAGCTGTTGGGTACGCCGTGCGCGTCGTACCACTGCTGTTCAAGCTTCAGCACTGACAGCACATGGTCGACCGATTGCCGCATCTTGCGCACCCGCCAGCCTCCCCAGGCCCACAGCTGTGGCGGCAAGTAGTAGTGGACTGGCAATCCGTACCGCTTAGCGCGTTTGGCGATGTGCCAGTTAAAACCGGGGAAATCGACCAACAGCACTCCGTCGACTGCGCCGCTGCGGAACACCTCTTCAGCAGCGTCTGCCAAGCGGAAGAACTCGCGAAGCTTCGGCAGCACTTCGAGCAACCCGACGACCGCCATCTGTGTCAGGTCATGATCCAGGTGGCAACCGCTCTGCTGCATCGACGGACCGCCAAAACCGCGGAACCGCAGACTGCTGTCCCGGCGGCGCAGTTGCTCAATTAATTTGGCCGTATGCTGGTCTCCGCTGGGCTCGCCAACGGACAGGAAAAGGGTTTTCGTCATGCTCGACGTTTACCCATCCGGCGCAAGAGGCGTCAAGAGAATCCCCGAAAAAGCCGGTCCGCATGCCCTTTCGCTGCCGATCTGGAAGCGATATCATCGCAGGCCCCATGGACTGCCGGACACGTCCCTGATTTTCGTGATTGCGATTTTGAAATGACCAAAGCCAAAGCTAAGACCAAAGTCAAAACCCACAAGGCAACCAAGAAGCGCTTCCGGTTGTCGGCTACTGGCAAGGCCATGCACCGGCATGCGGGTACCAGCCACTTGGCGACCGGATTGTCGAAGAAACGCCGCCGCAACCTGCGTGGCACAACTTCGGTGCACCCGTGCATGGAGCCAACCATTCAGGCTGCCTTGAATGGTTACAGCAGCTAACGCTGCGTCCGTTCTGTTTTCACCTTTCCCTAGTTCAAGTCACGTGGGCAACAACATCTACACCGGCTCATCGCCAGCGTGTGGAGGCCTGATCGTGATAGAGCGCAATTTCGGTTGGAGTTTAGTCACCGATGCGTACCACTATTGGACACGCCCGACGTCAGTCCAAAAAACGTCTGTTTAAAGCTGCGAAGGGGTTTCGCGGAGCACGCAGTAAGAAACTGCGAACGGTTAAGGAAACGCTGCTGCGAGCCGGCGTCTTTGCCTTCCGTGACCGTCGCACCAAGAAGCGTGAGTTCCGCAAGCTGTGGATCATCCGTATCAACGCCGCTGTTCAGCAGCACGATATGCGCTACAGCGAGTTCATGCACGGCCTGCGTCTCAGCGGCCTGGAACTGGATCGCAAGACGCTGTCCGAAATGGCGATCCATGATCCCGAGGGCTTCCGCACCGTCGTCGACCAAGTGAAGGGTGCGTTGATCGCCAAGCCGGTACCGGCTGAGGCTAACGCTTAAGTCTGACGGCCCGTCGCGATGTCGCTTGATCATTTCCTCGAGAGAGTGAACGAACTGGAATCCGAAGCCACCGCGGCAATCGCAGCGGTGGCCGATTCCCAGCAACTTGAAACAGTCCGCGTTCGCTTTCTCGGCGCCAAAAATGGCGTGCTGAAGGAAGTCGAAAAACTGTTCAGTGCGGTCCAGCCGAGCGACAAACGCGTTGCCGGCAAACGACTCAACGAGGTCAAGCAGACCCTGTTGAAGTCGTTTGAGTCGGCCAAAGAGACGATTCTGAGCGGGCCGGCGCGGCGCACCGGGCCGGCCCCTGACCCGACCCTGCCGGGTACGCCGATGCGGCTGGGGCACCTGCACCCGGTGACCCAGACGATCGAGCATCTCAAAGAGATCATGGGGCGGATGGGATTCACCACCGCCGAAGGCCCTGAGGTCGAAGACCCCTGGCATAACTTCGTCGCGCTCAACATTCCGGAAGACCATCCGGCTCGCGACCCGCTCGACAATTTCTATCTCGCAACGGCGGGAACGACGGCCGGCGCCGAAGGTACGCGATTGCTGCGCTCGCAAACGAGCACCGTGCAAATCCGCGTGATGGAGTCGACGACGCCGCCGGTGCGAATCATTTCGCTTGGCCGCGTCTACCGGCCCGACGCCCCCGATGCGACGCACTTCCCGATGTTCCATCAAATGGAAGGGCTGTTGATCGACACCGACGTCACCATGGCCAACCTGAAAACGGTGCTGCGGGTGTTCGCCAACAACTACTTGGGCGGCGACGTCGAGATCCGTTTCCGGCCGTCATTCTTTCCGTTTACCGAACCGAGCGTCGAAGTCGACTTCCTCTGGGATGGGAACTGGATCGAGTTCGGCGGTGCGGGAATGGTCGATCCAGCCGTGCTGACGGCGGTTGGCTATGACCCCGAGCGGTTCAGTGGGTTTGCCTTTGGCCTGGGTGTGGAACGGCTTTGCATGCGCCGTCACCAGATCACCGACATCCGGGATCTGTTTAGCGGTGATGTGCGGTTCCTGCGACAGTTCTAAACCCCTCTCGCCGCCGTCTGGCTGTTCTCGCACTCCTATCGCCCTCATTTCGCGAAGCCTCCGATCATGCTCGTTTCTTGGAAGTGGCTGTCTCGTTACGTCGATCTGCCGATGCCGTTGGCGGATTTGGAGCGTCGATTCGCGCTGTCAGGTCTCAACCACGAATCGACCAGCAGCGTGGGTGATGACTTTGTGATCGATTTGGAGGTGACCAGCAATCGCGGCGACTGCCTCGGACACATCGGCGTGGCGCGCGAGGTGGCCGTGCTCTACGACCTGCCGCTGCGCACGCCCCTGGTCGATCTTGCGAGCGGTCGCAACGACATCAACCTGTTGACGTCCGTGAGCAATGAGTATCCCGAAGCCTGCTCACGCTACACCGCTCGGCTGATCCACGGCGTCAAAGTTGGCCCCAGTCCTGAGTGGCTCAGTTCATCGCTCCAGAGCGTCGGGATCAACTCAATTAACAACGTGGTCGATGCAACCAACTACGTGATGCTCGAATGCGGCCAGCCGTTGCACGCATTTGATTTCGACGCCCTGGATGGCAAGCGGATTGTCGTACGCCGCGCGCATGAAGGTGAGACGATCGAAGCGATTGATCACCGTAGCTATGCGCTCGATCCGGGCATGTGCGTGATTGCCGATGCATCGAAGGCGGTGGCCGTCGCGGGCGTGATGGGCGGCGCCTCCAGCGAAGTCACGGACAGAACGGTAAATCTGTTGATTGAAGCGGCAGTGTTTGCCCCGCTGTCGGTGCGGCGAACCGCTCGGAAACTCAAGCTGTTCAGCCCTTCGTCGTTCCGCTTCGAGCGACGGGTTGATCCCGCACGTGTCGATTGGGCGAGCCGGCGGGTGTGCGAAATCATTCTCAGCAGCGGCGGAGGTGAGGTGGTTGCCGGCGTCATCGACACGGCTCCCGAATTGCCCCAGCCGGCTCCGATCGTCCTGCGTTTCTCGCAACTCAAGCGTTTGCTGGGAATCGAAATCGACCGTGATGAAGTACTGCGGATTCTCTCCGCCCTCGGTTGCCAACAGGTCGCTGAAGCCGCTGGGCGCGTCGAACTGCAGGCCCCTTCCTGGCGACACGACCTGACTCGCGAGGTCGATCTGATCGAGGAAGTGGCACGGATTCATGGTTACGACAAGATTCCCGAAGACCACCCGATCCCGGTTGTCGCCAGTGCCAAACGGCCATTTGATGTGGCGGTCGAAAAGATTCGTGGGGTGCTCGTGGCTGCAGGTATCAGCGAGGCGATGACTCCGAGCATCGTCAACGATAAGCTCGACGCGATGGTCAGCCCCTGGACGCAGCAGCCGGCCCTAGCGACCGAAGTCCCGATGCTCGAAGGCGCTCGGAAACTGCGCCGCTCGCTCTTACCCAGCCTGTTGCAAAGCCGCGCCAGCAACTGGTCGGCGTCCAGCACTCACGCCGATCTGTTCGAGATCGCGCACGTCTACCTGCCGGGCCAAACTGAAGACGATCTGCCGACCGAGCAGTACACGCTGGGAATCGTTTGGGGTGCGGACTTCTTCTCACTCAAAGGCGTGCTGAGTGAGCTGGCCTCGCGTCTCGGCTTACCGTGGCAATTGGCGTACGAGCCGATATCGCTGGACGGACTCGACGATGACTGGTCCGTTCAGATTCGCGGTGATGGACAAACGGTCGGCTACCTCAGCACCTTACACCCGCGTCTGAACAAAGAGCTGAAATTGCCGGGCGAAGTATGTGTA
>CALELC010000537.1 GCA_937904535.1 uncultured Planctomycetaceae bacterium | reverse complement strand
GAATTTTCGGAAAAACACGGTCGTGCACCACAAGCAGGTGAAATGACAGTGGGAAGCGACCAATCAGTTGGTCTTTCCCGTTCGAGACTCGGTTTCTCCCCCCAGACCAGGAAATCTCGCGATTGCGTCGCGGTTTTTCTTGGCTAACCTAGTCATCGGTCACTCCAACCGGCAAAGTTTGACAAACTTCCTGCAAAATCGGAAAAATCCGCACAGGTCGCCAAAGCGGCAGAAAGTCTCTTAACCGGCAAGGTTTGCCGGGATGCCGCGGGCGGGTCAGCATTCGAAGGAACTGGGAGCGGCGGGGCGGGGTGCGGCGGCCTGTAACGGTGGCTACCGGACAGCCGCTGCATTTGGCCTGAGCCAAGCGTGGCTGAACCCGAGCAGTCGCAGCCGATCGGCCGTTAGGGAGCGGTGAGGGCAGCGGAGGCACAGCCGCGGGGGCAGCCGTTCGGGTTCCGAGGCGATCGCAGAGTGTTAGCCGGTCCCCGCTCCGACCACAGCGAAGCTGACAAGCCTTAGGCCTGCGTCTGAGTTACTGCCAATCTGCCGCTACAGAAAGCTGTGCACGGGGAGAACGAAGATTTTGCCGTCCCCCATTCTTCCGGTGCGAGCGAGCGCGACCAATTTCTGCAGCATCTCGTCCACGCGCGAGTCCTCGATGTACAACGTGATTTCGACCTTGGGCAAAAAGGCTTCGCTAAACTCGCTCTCGCGATATTGGTCGAGGTAGCCCTTTTGCCGACCGAAGCCCTTCGTTTCCATGACACTGATCGCCTCGACCGGCGCACGCTTGAGACTGGCCAAGATCCCCTCAGCCAGATGCGGACGAACGATGGTCACGATTTGTTTCACGGCGATCCTTTCTCCGGCGGCCACAGCACTGGACAGCCACCTATACTAACTTCTCTCGCCCGCGGCTGGCAGACACGGTCTGCTGGCCACCCCCGCGCGACTCCCTTCCGCGACGAGTCTCCGAAGTGATCATGAAACTTTTCGCCGCCTCTGCGTCTCAGTTCATTCCCGCCGGTACACCGCTTAGCTGCCTGATCCTGCTGAGTTTGCTCGGCACTGCGGCCCCGGCAGCGCTCGCCCAGTCCGCTCTCCCCAGGGCCTCAACCGGAGTTGGCGGCGAGTCTCTCGCGGCGACGGACGCGGTCTACCGCTGGCCACAGTTTCGCGGCGGTGAGCGCGACGCAAAAGCGGACGCCAGCAGCCGGTTGCCGGTCCGCTGGAGCGAAACCGAGAACATCCGTTGGAAACTGTCAACGGAGCTCCGCGGTTGGTCGTCTCCGGCTGTCTGGGGAGACACCGCAGTGCTGACCGAAGCGACCGAAGACGGACGCGAGATGTATGCCCTGGCCGTCGATTTGGAAGAAGGAACGGTGCGTTGGCGGAAGCTGATCTTCACAAACGAGCAAGTTGAAGAATCGCACCAGATGAACAGCTACGCGTCGCCCAGCCCCGCGACCGATGGCCGCCGCGCCTGGGTGCACTTTGGTAGCTATGGAACCGCATGCCTCGACTTGCAGACCGGCGATGTGATCTGGCAGCGGCGTGACCTACCGTGCTCGCACTATCGCGGCCCGGGCAGCTCGCCGCTGCTGGATGATGAGGGACGATTGTTCATCCACCTCGATGGTTTTGATCTGCAGTACATCGTCGCGCTCTCAGCCGACAGCGGCGAAACCTTGTGGAAACGAGACCGGGATGTCGATTACGGCACCACCAATGGCGATCAGATGAAGGCCTTCAGCACTCCCAAGCTGATTGAAGTCGATGGCCAGCGGCAACTGATCAGCCCAACCAGCAAGGCGACCATCGCCTACCGGCCTGAAACCGGCGAGGAGATCTGGCGTGTGCGCTACACCCAGTTCTCGGCCACCGCCCAGCCGCTGTTCGACGGCCAACGTGTGTACATCTCGACCGGATTTGGAAAGTCACACCTGATCGCGGTGAATCCTCGCGGCACGGGCGACCTCACCGATACCCAGCTGCTGTGGGAAACCCCCCGCGGGATCGGCAGCAAGCCGACGCCGCTGTTGCACGACGGGCTGATCTACAACGTGCACGACGCTGGCGTCGCTACCTGCCTCGATGCCGCCAGCGGTGAGACGCTGTGGACGCAGCGGTTTGGGGGCGAGTTCAGCGCCTCACCACTCGGCGGCGATGATGTGGTGTACTGGTTTGACCACGACGGTGCCTGTTACATCACCCGCCAGGGCCGCGAGTTTGAGCTGCTGGCCGAGAACCGACTGGATGATGGCTGCATGGCCTCACCGGTTCCCTTGCCGGACTCCCTGTTGATTCGCACACGGTCGGCACTCTACCGAATCGACGCTCCTTAAATCCATCGGCACCGGCTCCGCTTGCCCGGGTGCGGCTGTCTTGGTGCGCCCGTTTTGAGGCCGGACAATCAACCGCTGCGCTTTCAAACCTGCATTGACACATCCGTAGCCAATGCTACATTTCAAACCGTAGCAGTGGCTACGGTTGCCGATGGGCGCGCCGCCGAGCCGACTGTGTGTTGGTAACGGGAGGCACAGCAGCGCGATGAGAGATTCTCTTCCGGTCGAAGCAGTTGTTTGTGGACCGCTCCCCTTTAGGCGGCGCTCGGGGTTCACATTAGTCGAGTTACTGGTCGTGATCGCCATCATCGGTGTGTTGGTGGGATTGCTGTTGCCGGCAGTGCAGTCAGCACGGGAATCGGCGCGACGGATGAATTGTTCCGTTCGGCTCAAACAAATCGGACTCGCGCTTCACAATTATGAAGCAGCCAATAAGCGGTTGCCGGCCGGTTATCAAAGCTTTGATCGCTATGACCAAATCGCAGCGTTGCCGAGTGAAGACTATGACCCGCTGACATGGGATGCTTCGGCAGGCTGGGCGTGGTCTGCAGCGATCTTGCCGTTCCTCGAGCAACAAGCGGTCTATGAGGCCTGTGATTTTGGCAAACCACTCTGGGAAGAACGCTTTGCGACGGTTCGAGAGACCAAGTTCAACAGCTTCCTTTGCCCTTCGGCAACCGGTGGCGACGACGCGTTTACGGTGGCCGATGAGTCGGGAGTCACGTTGCTCAAGCGAGGCAAACCGGTTCGCCTCGGACGCACCCACTATGTCGCCAGCCACGGTCAAGAAGAATGCTGGGGAGCGAGATCGGGACCAACCGGTCCGTTTCAAGGCGATGTCAGTCGGATTGCAGATGGGCCATTCTATCGCAATTCCAAAACTCGCTTCGCCGATATCAGCGATGGTTTGTCAACGACGGTCTTGGCCGGCGAACACACCTCGCGGCTGAGCGATAAGGCGTGGGCGGGGATCGTGCCGGGGGCATTTGTGCATCCCAAAGTTACATCGCCCGAGAATGCCGCTGAATCGGCTGCTGCGCTGTTGTTCGTTCATAGTGGTCCCTCGGGCGGCGAACTCGACCTGTTTGGCAATGTGATTATCCATCCGCCGAACTTTCCCACGTTGCATGTCTGCCAAATGCAGTCCGAGCATCCCGGAGGGGCACAGTTATTGATGGGAGATGCCGCTGTCCGATTTGTTTCCGAGAACATCGATCGCGAATTGTTTGCAGCGCTGACCAGCATCAGCAAAGGCGAGGTGACCGATGAATACTAAGAGCATGCGGGCGGTATGGCTTGCAGTCGTCGCGCTCATTAGCTTTGCGATCGGTGGTTGTAGCAAGCTGGCGCTCGGGCCTGATGCTTATTCAGTGGCCACGGCACTGGACCGTGTGTTTGAGAAGCAGGATCCGGCTCAACTCACACGGGCCAATGAACTGATCTCGGAATACCTACAAGCGAATCGATTGAGTTCCGCCGAAGCCGAGCGGCTGAGCGCGCTCGTGGCACAAGCGCAAGGCAATGATTGGACCGGTGCGCGAGCCGAGTTGCGGGAATTGCTTTTCGACCAGACGCACTGGTAGCTGGGATCAGAGGGTCGGCTACCAGGGAGTTGCCAAGCGGCTGCTGAACGTTTTGTGACCTGGCAGCGATTTTCCTGTCGAGCAGCGTGCACGCGACTTCCGTAGCGGTTATCCTACGGTGTCGATTCCGGCACCAACGGAATGCCGGACAGCTTGACTGCGGCCATCCTCGTAAGGCGGCGCCCTCAGCGCTGCTGTTATGAATCATGCTCTCGGATCTGCTGCTCCACACGAAGGTCTTCTCGATCGTCGGTGATATCTTGACCATCCGAGCGACCGATATCGGGCTCGGTGAATTGGCGATTGTCGAGTTCGGCAATGAAGAACGCTCGCTCGCTCAAGTTATCGAGATCAAGCAGGAGCGAGTCTCCTTACAGGTGTTTGCCGGTGGTAAGGGAATCTCCACCGATGCTCGCGTCCGATTTCTGGGACACCCAACGCGCGTCGCATACTCTCCCAATATTTTGGGTCGAATTTTTAACGGGGTCGGCGAACCGATCGATGGTGGTCCGGCGCTGACTGGCGAACGGCAGATCGACGTCGGTAGCCCCACGGTCAATCCAACCCTGCGGATTGTCCCCAAGAAGATGATCGAGACGAAGGTCCCGATGATCGATGTCTTTAATTGTCTCGTCGAGAGCCAAAAGATTCCGATCTTTTCAATCGCCGGAGAACCCTATAACAAGCTGCTCGCCCGCGTCGGAATCCAGGCCGATGCCGACATTGTGGTGTTTTGCGGGCTGGGGCTGATCTTCGACGAGTTTCACTTCTTTCGCACCCTGTTCGAAGACGAAGGAATGTTGCCGCGAACGGTGATGTTCGCCAACCTGGCCTCCGACCCGATCGTCGAGCGGCTGATGGCCCCGGATCTGGCGCTCAAGATCGCCGAGCGATTCGCGGTTGAGGAGGGCAAACGCGTATTGGTGCTGATGACCGACATGACCGCCTTTGCCGATGCACTCAAAGAGATCGGGGTGGCGATGGAACGCGTGCCTTCCAACCGCGGTTACATGGGCGACTTGTACAGCCAGTTGGCGTCGCGTTACGAACGGGCCTGCGACTTTAAAGGAGCGGGATCGGTCACCTTGCTGGCGGTGACGACGATGCCCGGCAACGACGTCACGCATCCGGTTCCCGACAACACCGGCTACATCACCGAAGGGCAGTTCTACCTGCACAATGGGATGATTGACCCGTTCGGGTCGCTCTCGCGACTCAAACAGCAGGTGATTGGTACGGTGACTCGAGAAGACCACTCGCAGGTGATGAACACGATGATCCGTCTGTTTTCCGGTGCGCGCGACGCGGAAAAAAAGCAACAGATGGCGTTTGATCTATCGCCGTTCGACGAGAAGCTCCTCAAGTTCGGCGAACTTTTCACCAAGCGATTCATGGATATCAACGTCTCGTTACCGCTGAACGACGCGCTGGATCTCGCTTGGCAGACCATGGCGGAGTGTTTTGAGCCGCAGGAACTGTTGATGCGAGATCAATTGATCGAGCGGTATTATCCCAAGCCCGCCCAGTCAGCGAGTGCTTAAGCAATCATGGCCCTGGCGCTCAATAAAACCACCCTGAAGCAACAACGCGATCAAGCGAAGACTTTTAAACAGTTTTTGCCGTCGCTGGATCTAAAACGGCAACAGTTGCTCGCTGCGCTCAAACAAGCACGCAATCAACATGCGAGCGTGGAAGCAGAAATTCAATCGCTGACGCACGAACTGCAATCGCTGTATCCGCTGCTAGGCAGCACCACCATTCCGAACGTCAACGTATCGCAGTTGATCCGCGTGCAGAGCGTGCGCGTCGAGACGGAAAACATGGTCGGCACGCGGTTGCCGGTGATTCGCGAAATCGATTTTCAGGTGCTGGAATACTCGACCTTGGCGACCCCGTTTTGGCTCGATCACCTGGTCGATGCCTTACGAAGAATGTTGAGATTGAGGATCGAACATCAGGTTAGCCAGCGGCGGGTAGAGTTACTGGAATTGGCGGCCCGGCGAATCACTCAGCGGGTCAATCTCTTTGAAAAGGTGCTGATTCCGCGCGCTCAGGAAAACATTCGACGGATCTCGATTTTCCTTTCGGATCAAGAGCGTGCCGCGGTGGTGCGGTCCAAAATCTCCAAAGGGAAACAAGCTTCCGAAGCTTAGCGCTGCCGCGATCATGGCCATTGTTAAACTCTCTAAGATTACACTTTACGGCCGCAGTTCCCAACGTGACTCCGTGCTCGTGGGTTTGCAGTCGCTCGGCTGCGTCCATCTGGTCGACCTGCATGGGGTCGCCCAGCCGGAATTGCTCGAGGATGCGGCGCGGACGGAGGTCCACGAAGCGATCAAGTATTTATCCGCGTGTCCCGACCAGCGTCCCGCCGCGGTCCATGACAGTGGATACGATCGGGAGCGGATCACTCGCCGCGTGCTGCTGAACCAACGCGCGCACGGCGACCTCTCCGAGGAACGCGCGACCCTGGTGCGTGCGATTGCGGCGACGCGGCCATGGGGCGATTTCCAACTACCGCCACCAGAAGCCGTGGGCGGACTGCGCTTTTGGTTGTACCGCCTGCGGCACCAGGATCTGCGGGCACTCGAAGGTTCCGAGTTTGCCTGGCAGATCGTGTCCAGTTCCAGCCGTTTTAGTCATGTTGTGGTGATCGCTGCGGAGCAGCCGGTCGGAGTTCCGGGACAGCAAGTCGTGCTCGATCCCCGTTCACGAAGCGAATTGCAAACGCGGCTCGAAGAAGTCGATCAGATGCTCGAGCGACTCGAACTGGAGCGAATTTCGTTGACGCGGTGGTTGTCAAGACTGACCGCTGATCTGCAAGCGGCTGATGACGACCGGCGACTGCACGAGGCGGCCGACCACCTGCTGACTGACGAAGAGTTGTTTGCCCTCCGCGGCTGGGTGCCCCAGCAGACGATCGATGCGATCGAGGATTTTGCGAGGCAACATCACTTGGCGCTCACGGTTGAAGCACCAGCACCCGGCGAAACGCCGCCGACCTTGTTGACCAATCCGCGAGCCGTCTCGGGGGCTGAGGGCGCTGTTACCTTTTATATGACGCCCCATTACAACGCTTGGGATCCGACCTGGCTGATGTATGTGTCGTTCTCACTGTTTTTTGCCATGATTATGGCGGATGCAGGCTATGGAATGGTGTTAGCGGTCGCTTTGATTGCGGTCACGCCTAAGCTGCTGCGCAGTGAAAAGGGACGGCGATTACTCGGTCTGCTGGTCGCCATGGTCGTGATGACGATTGGCTATGGAGTCTTGATCGGTAGCTATTTTGGCGCACTCCCCCCCGCCGGATCGTGGCTAGATCGCTTGATCTGGAAACGCGGCGGCGAAACGATCATGAACGATCAGGCCGCGATGATGTTGCTGGCTGCGACAATCGGCGTCATTCATTTAATGACCGCCAATCTGATCAGCGCCTGGAATGCTCGCGGCAGCTCGCGGGCGCTGGGCTATGTTGGTTGGGCGGCCGCGCTCGCCGGTGGGTTATGGATGGCGATCGCAAAACTTGACTCGCCGCCGCTTGCCGCCTGGCTGGCTGACCGCTTGGGCGGCTCGCTCGAAGCGGTCTCGGCGACGCTCTGGCGTGGTGGGATTGTGGCTCTTAGCGGCGGACTGGCCGCAGTATTCTTGTTCAGCAGCGATCGGCCGCTGTTTTCGCGGCGAGTATCGGACTGGCTGTGGCGGCCTATAGAGGGCTTGCTCAGCCTGACCAATATTTCCAAGGCCTTTGGCGATACGCTCAGCTATTTGCGGCTGTTCGCGCTGGGCCTGGCTAGTGCCCAACTCGCCGTTACCTTCAATGGTTTGGCGGCGGGCGCTATGGAAATCTCAGGAATCGGCCTGTTGCTGGGGACGCTGATCTTTTTGGTCGGTCACGCGTTGAATCTGGTATTAGGAATTGTCGGTGGAGTGGTTCACGGACTGCGTTTGAATTGTATTGAGTTCTTTAGTTGGTCTCTCACGGATGAGGGGTATCCATTTCGTGCATTTTGCAAAAAGGCAGACCGCTAATGGGTGATACATTTTGGCTGATGCTCGGTTGGGCGGGGATTTATGCGCCGCTGGCGCTGGGGGCGATCGGCAGCATTTTAGGATGTACGGCGGCGGGCCAGGCGGCTTGCGGGGCGATGCTGGACGTAGAGGGCGGTTATGGCCGGCTCGTCGGGTTGTCGGCCCTGCCTTCATCGCAAACCATCTATGGAATCGTCGTGATGTTGTCGCTCAACCGGCAAGTCGACTTGATCTCAGCACCGGGGCTGTTTGCGATCGGTACGCTGTGCGGGGTAGCGCTGTTGTTTAGCGCCTGGTACCAAGGCAAATGCTGTGCATCAGCGATTCATGCCACCAAAAACAAGCCTGAAATCTTCGGTCTTTCTGCAGCTCCAGCAGCGATTGTTGAAGGTTTTGCGGTGTTCGCATTCATTTTCGCGCTGATCGTCGCTGGCGGATTGCCCACCGCAGCGGCTACCTAGGAAGGAGGTCGCTTTTCAATGGCTAGTTCACAATCGACCCCTGCGATCGGCGTTGAGGATCTGATTGATCGACTGAAGACCGATGGGGTGAGCAAAGGGAAGCAGGAAGCAGACGCGATCATCGCAGATGCCAAGCGACAGGCGCTTGCCATTCGCGATGCGGCTCAGGCCGAAGCGGAGCAAATCATTGCTGCGGCACAGGCTGAAGCGGAACGTCATCAGCAAGCGGGCCAGCAAGCGTTGCAACTGGCAGGTCGCGACGCGCTGTTGAAACTGCGCGAATCCTTTCAGATGCAGTTCGAAACCCGGCTGCGGAAACTGGTTGGCAAGTCGCTCGACGACCCACAACTCCTGCGTGAGCTGATTTTAGAGGTAGCCGGCAAGGCACGACCGCAAGCCGATGCAGCCGCTGAAGTGCTGCTGCCGGCAGACGCTGAAGGAAGCGATCCCTTAACCGCTTATGTCGCGGGGCTGACCGCCGAGATGTTGCGTGAGGGCGTCACCTTTGGCGTTGGCGAAGATGTGGAGGCCGGCGTGCGGGTGCGACTGGTGGAGCAGGACGTGGAGATCGATCTCAGTGACGAAGCGTTAGCTGCGTTCTTAGCGCGGTTTCTGGTGCCGCGTTTTCGGCAAGTGATGGATTTTTAAGCTACCCGTCCGCTGAGAGGAGTGGTGGGCGAATCACGGGGATGACATCTCCTATCCATTTACCGAGTGCAACTACGTCGTGGGCGTGACACGATCCTACTACATGCTCGTCTCCAGTCTGCCGCAGCTACCGCTGCGATTCGATTCGGGACGTTTGCCGATCTCATGGCCGGCGCTCCAGGAGCGGCTGCGGATGCTCGAGCCGGATGATCAGTTAGTGACGCGGCAGTTAGCGTCGTACTTTCTCTGGGATAATCAGCCGCTGGACCGCAGTGATCAGGAAGTGATTGCTCGGTATCACGAACTGTTTGCAAAAGCAGCGAATCCGTTGGTACGGCACCTTATCCGCGCTCGTACTGAGATGCGGCTGATCCTGAGCGCGATCCGGCGGCAGCGGGCAGGCTTAGGACCTCCCGCCTGGGCTGGCAAGGTGCTCGGTGCCGAAGAAGTGACCCAGCAGATACGCAAACACTGGCATCAGCCGCATTTTAACCTTGGCTCACGCTATCGCTGGGTCGAAGCGTTTACCAGGTTGTATGATGCGGGTGACACGGTGGAAGCGCAGCGGGTGCTGTTTGCCAAACGCTGGAGCGACTGGACCAAGATCGCAGAGCAACACACGTTTTCATTCGAGGCGGTGATCGCCTATCTGATCCGCTGGGAGATCGTCGATCGCTGGGTCAGTCAAGATGCCGCCGCGGGCCAAGCACGTTTCGCCAACCTGATCGAGGAAACCCTAGGTGAATACGCCCAGCCGTTCTAGTCTCCCCGGTGCCGCGCCGTCCTCGGTCGGCACACCGCGAGCCCATGTCTTGGGTGTCAATGGCAACATTGTGCGCATCCGAGTCCACTCTGGGACACTCATGAAGAACGAAGTGGCCTTCGTTTGCGTGGGGCAAGAGCGGCTCAAATCCGAAGTGCTGCGAGTGTATGGTGACATCGCGGACCTGCAGGTCTTTGAAGAAACCGATGGCGTTCGCTTCGGCGATCCGGTGGAGCTGACCGGCCAGATGTTATCGGTGACGCTCGGCCCTGGGATGTTGGGCGTGATTTACGATGGCTTGCAGAACCCGCTGGTCGACCTCGCTGAACTCGACGGCTTCTTCCTCAAGCGGGGCCGCGACCTGTATTCGCTGGACCGGCAGCGGACTTGGGATTTTGAGCCGAGCCGGCGCGTGGGCGACCGCGTCGGCGCTGGCGACACCCTCGGCTACGTCAGCGAAAAGAACATTCGTCACCGGATCATGGCACCGTTTGATCTGCTGGGATCCGCCACCATCGAATCGATCGAGTCGGGGCCGCAGACCGTAGAGCAGGCTGTGGCGCGGTTGCGGGATGATCGCGGCCGAGAACGCGTGGTGACGATGACGCAGGACTGGCCCGTCCGCCGCCCGATCCCTCAGTACATGCAGCGCGCCCGATTGGTGGAACGGGCTGTTCCGAGTGAGCCGCTGATTACGACCACGCGGATCATCGACACCTTCTTTCCGGTCGCGCGTGGCGGCACCGCCTGTGTGCCGGGGCCCTTTGGGGCCGGCAAAACCGTACTGCAGGGGCTGATTGCGCGGTACTGCTCTGTCGACATCGTGATCGTGGTCGCGTGTGGCGAGCGGGCCGGTGAAGTCGTGGAGACGATTCATGATTTTGCCGAAATGGCGGACCCCAGGACCGGCGGGAAATTGATGGACCGCACGATCATCATCTGCAACACCTCGTCGATGCCGGTGGCTGCCCGCGAGGCCTCGATCTACACGGGAATCACGCTTGGTGAGTATTACCGCCAGATGGGGCTCGATGTGTTGCTGTTGGCCGATTCGACATCGCGGTGGGCCCAGGCGATGCGTGAAACATCCGGCCGGTTGGAGGAGATTCCAGGCGAAGAAGCGTTTCCCGCGTACCTCGACTCGGCGATCAAGGGCGTGTACGAACGCGCTGGGGTGCTGCGTCTGGCTGACGGCACCTCGGGCAGTTTGACCCTGATCGGTTCAGTCTCACCCGCGGGGGGGAACTTTGAGGAACCGGTCACACAGGCGACGCTGGGCACCGTCAAGTGTTTCCTGGGGCTATCCTACGCTCGAGCCTACAAACGGTTTTATCCGGCGATCGACCCGCTGATTTCGTGGTCGCGGTATCGGGAACAGCTGCAAAAGTACTTCGACCACGAGCTGGCGGCGAACTGGACGGCCAGCGTGACCGCCATGCATGATCTGCTGCGTAAGGGCGAAAGCATTTACCAGATGATGCAGGTCACCGGCGAGGAAGGAATTACGATCAACGACTACGTCACCTACCAAAAAGCGTTGTTCTTTGACATGGTGTACTTGCAGCAGGATGCGTTTGACAAAGTCGACGTGACGGTTCCGATCGAGCGGCAGAAAGCGAGCTTCCTGCTCTGCAAACGCCTCATCGATCGTGACTACGAGTTTGAAAGCAATAATGAAGTTCGCGACTTTTTCACCCGCTTGACTGGGCTGTTCAAGAACCTCAACTACGCTGTGTTCAATTCCGCAGAATATCACAAGTACGTCCAGCAGATCGACGAACTTGAAAAGGCGGCCTATGCCGGTCAGCCCCGCACTGTCCTGACAAGTTGATTCCTTCCCTAAAGTGAGTTCATGAAAACGACCCGTCACGATTTGGTCATTCTCGGCGGCGGCCCGGCCGGTTACGTCGCTGCTATCCGCGCCGCCCAGTTGGGGATGAACGTCGCCTGTATCGACGAGAACCAACGCTTCGGCGGCACCTGTTTGCGGGTCGGCTGCATCCCCAGCAAGGCGCTGCTGGAGTCGAGTCATCTGTACGAGGAGGCAAAGCACCGCTTCACGGATCACGGGCTGCAAATCAGCGGGCTGGAACTCGATTTGGCGACGATGATGAAACGCAAAGAGCGGATCGTCGATACGCTCACCGGTGGGATCGATCTGCTGTTTAAACAACGCGGCGTGACCGGCTACCGCGGCCGTGGCAAGTTGCGTGATGTCGAGTCGATTGAGGTCTCCACAGCCGATGGCCCGCAACTGGTCCAGGGCGACAAGATCCTGCTGTGTCCCGGTAGTCGCCCAGCGTCCCTGCCGACGGTTGAAGAAGACGGAGATCGAATCGGGAACAGCACCACCGCGCTCTCGTTTCCTGATGTGCCGCAGCGGTTGGTGGTGATCGGTGGCGGCTACATCGGGTTGGAACTCGGCAGCGTTTGGAATCGTCTGGGCAGTGAAGTGATCGTGCTCGAAGCGCTCGATCGCATCCTGCCGGGCATGGACACCGACATCGCGCAGATCGCTCACCGGACGTTCCGCAAGCAGGGCATCGAGTTCCGCACCGGCACCCTCGTCGCGTCGGCCAAGCGCGACGGGGATAGCTGTGTGGTCGAGATTCAGGGCGGCGAACCGATCCGTTGCGATCGCGTACTGCTCGCCACTGGCCGAGTGCCGCTGACGCGCGAAATCGGACTCGAAGCGATCGGACTCGAAACCGATCGTCGCGGCTTCATCGCGGTGGACGATGATTTCCAAACCCGCGTGCCGAACATCTATGCTGCTGGCGATTGCATCGGCGGAATGATGCTGGCCCACAAAGCGATGGAAGAAGGGATCGTTTGCGTGGAGCGACTGGCGGGCATCGCCAGCCACATGAACTATGACGTGATCCCAGCGATTGTCTACACACATCCCGAAATCGCCTCGGTCGGCAAGACGGAAGACCAACTCAAGGAAGCAGGCGTCGCCTATCGCAAGGGCATCGGTTTCTTCGGTGCCAACGGCCGCGCCCGAACTCTCGGCGAGCCTGAAGGCCGGGTGAAGATCCTCGCGGATCAAGCGACCGACCGAGTGCTTGGTGTTCACATCATTGGGGCTCGGGCCGGCGATCTAGTCGCAGAGGCCGCCGCGGCGATGGAGTTTGGAGCCAGCAGCGAAGACATCGCCCGCACCTGTCATGCTCACCCGACGCTGTCGGAAGCGGTTCACGAAGCGGCGTTGGCCGTCGATGGCCGTTCGATTCACACGGCCTAGTTCGCAGGTCAGCAGTCTGCCAATGGTACGGCTGTCCTAAGACAGCCGGCCGACAGTGAAGCGGTCGGCCGACAGAGCTGCAGCATTGCCGGGGCGACGGCACGAAAAAGGGGCTAACCTGGCGATTAGCCCCTCTTGCTTTTAGCCCCCGTGCTTTTTGCCAGTGGGCTTCAAGGTGCAGGACGCAGGGCCGCGGCGCGATTGTGCCGGTCCTCGCTTCCGGCTGATTACAGGCTGGCCGGGGTGGCCACCGGTGGTTCACGGTCGTCATCGTCAGCGGCGATAGCAGCCACGCCGGCTGCCAGTCCACCGATGCTCAAGAGCCCACCGGCGCCGCCACCACCAATTCCGCCACCGGCACCGCCCGCGAATCCGCCGCCACCTCCGCTCACCGGGCCGGCAGCTCCGGTACCGACGACGCCGTCGCCGACGACTGTTTCGTCGACCACCATGTCACCGGTCGCTTCGCTTGGAGCAATCGCCTGCAGGCCATCGGCTGCCGGACCGCCAGGAGCCACTTGCATCACCAGTTGAGTGGCGATGGGTGAGTCTTGAGCAGTAATGAAGGTCTCATTCTCGCTGTTGACTGCCACGCGGGGATCACTGGGAGCGACCAACTCAAAGCCGACGAGTCCCATTCCTGAGCTACCGACGAACAAGGCGGAGTAGACTCCAGGTTCGAGTGCAGCGATTTCAAACTGCCCCTGCTCATCGCTCACCACTCGGTGAATTTCTTCAGTGTTCCGGTACAGGAAAATGTTGATTGGACCGCTCGGCAGCCAATCGCTACCTGCCCGATAGACTTGCCCCCTCAAACCTCCATCACGTTGCACGACTCGGTGCATGTTGCGACGGCTAACCTTGTCAGCTACTGCCTCCCACTTCACCTCAGCCGACGCAGCCGGTGCGGTCGTGGGCGGCAGGTAGCGAATCATCATCATGTTGATCGAGGCATAGTCGAGCTGTGCTGCTGCAATTTCCAGCTGCTGAGGCAGCTCGATGGTTTGATCGCCCGCGGGCAGCACGTGTAAGGCTACCACCGAACAGACGTTGTTGGCGCCACGGCTGATCAACGTGTAGACCCCAGGCTCGATCTCTTC
>CALELC010000536.1 GCA_937904535.1 uncultured Planctomycetaceae bacterium | reverse complement strand
GGTTTGGCCGTCGGCGTGCATTCAACGCAGTTTGCGATTCGCGATCCGCAGCACGGTTTGTTCGAGCCGATCCTGCAGTTGGTGGCAGACGAACTCGATCAGATGGCTACGGCTTCACCAGGAGCCGCTCCGCTTGTCCGCATCGCCGGCGTCTGCGGCAGAGAGCACCAGGCACTCGCTGAGGCACGCTTGGCAACTCAGCTTGGCTACCATGCAGGATTGCTGAGTCTCACAGCAGTGTCCGACGAAAGTGAAACCAAGATTTTGGATCACTGCCGCCGAGTGGGTGAGGTGCTTCCGATCATTGGCTTTTACCTCCAACCTGCCGTCGGCGGCCGCGTCTATTCGCTCGCTTTCTGGCGACGATTTTGTCAGATCCCCGAGGTCGTCGCCATCAAGATCGCACCGTTTAACCGTTATCAAACACTCGACGTGGTGCGCGCTGTGATCGAGTCTGACCGCCCCGACATCGCGTTGTACACCGGTAACGATGACAACATCGTGATCGACTTGTTGACTCCCTTCGAATTTGATGGAGTGCAGCGTTATATGGCCGGCGGATTGCTCGGACAGTGGGGTGTATGGACTCAGCCAGCTGTCGAATTGCTCGCACAGATCAAACGCCAACGTCAAGCCGCTGAGCTGCCGGCGTGGTGGCTCTCCCGCGCTGCCGCCCTCACTGATGCGAATGCTGCGGTATTTGATGCCGCCAATGGGTTTCGCGGTTGCATTCCCGGGATTCTAGAAGTGCTGCGCCGTCAGGGGTTGGCGCCCTCGCATCGCTGTCTTGATGCGGCCGAGGTGCTCTCACCTGGTCAGGCCGCGGAACTGGACCGTGTGACTTGCCAATATCCCTGGCTCGTCGATGATGCATTTGTTGCTGCCAACTTGCAGCAGTGGCTCGGACCATAACCATCGCTAAGGAATTGTCCCCATGGCCGACTCCTCAACCGATCAAGCCGGATCCAATACCGCGTCGTCTCCAGGCATCCTCAAACGCACCATCCGCGGGTTTTCCGAAAACCGTTGCACTCAGATGGCTGCCGCCTTGTCTTACTACACGGTGTTCTCGCTGGCACCACTGTTGATCGTGATCTTGACGGTTGCCGGTTTCTTGATGCGGCAGAGCGGGCTGGGGACGGAGCAACAAGTGCGTGAGCAAACGGTGCAGCAGATTCGAGATGTCGTCGGTGCTGAAGGAGCAGAGCAGATCGCGGGAATGCTCGCGGCGGTGTCAACGCAGGAAGGGGGTTGGTTGCAAACTTTGCTGAATATCGCCGGGGTGCTGTTTGGTGCCACTGTGGTGGTGATGCAGTTACAAACATCGTTGAACCAATCTTGGCAAGTGCAGCCCGACCCGGAGCAAGGCGGCATCAAAACCTTCATCAGCAAACGCTTGCTGTCGTTGGCGCTGGTAATCGGTGTGGGATTGTTGCTCTTGGTGTTGTTGGTGGCCACAACGCTGATCGATGTGCTCCGCAATCGTTTCCTGAACGTCTTGCCTGAGTCGATTGCGCAGTGGCTAGATCACGGTATTTTCGTGCAACTGATCTACATTGCGCTGCAGGTGACGCTGATGGCCGTGTTGATTGGCGTGATCTTCAAAGTGCTGCCCGACTGCGTGATCCAGTGGCGGGACGTAATGGTCGGTGCCCTGGTAACTGCCGTAGCGTTTGTGATTGGGCGCTACGCAATTGGCCTGTATTTGAGCAAAGCGGATGTTGCCAGCGGGTTTGGAGCCGCAGGCTCGCTGGCGCTGTTGTTGGTCTGGATCTACTACTCGTCGATCATCTTCTTCTTAGGCGCCGAGTTCACGCATGCTTGTATCTTAGAACGCGGCGGCGACATCGTTCCGGAAGAAGGTGCTGTGCGAGTGATTACCGAAACCAAGCCCGCCTAAGTAGGAGGAGTCTGGTCGCAAGCCATCCTCCAAGGAGCGTGGTCCGATCGCGCATTCGAGTCGGCGTTGGCCCAGTAATTGGACTTTCTTCAGCACACAATTGAGAAATGACGACCGGTGAAAAATGACGACCGGTGGCGCCATTGCCAGTCGTCCAAAACAGCTTCAGCGACAGAGCGGGTAACTCGCTAGGCGAGTCAACTCGACGCCTGTCGCTGAAGCGAGTTCGATGGGCCGACAGCGTTTAGGTGGCGACCCCTGCTGGAAGATTGCAGTTGAACAAGACGATAACGCCTTGTATCCAAGTGGCCAGCAGTGGAACTCCAGTGAAACTCCACTGCTTGAGGCCTGAGACGCATTGTCGAGCGGACCGACTACTCGGCGTTTTGTTCGCTGGACTCAGCGGCGTCCTCGTTGGCTTCTTCCGCTGCTGGTTCGCTCGCGGGGGCTTCGTCGGTCGCCGCTTCTTCGGCTGCTTCAGGAGCCCGATTCTCCACTGCGGCTTCGGGCTCATCGGCTGCTTCTGGAGCGGCGCTTTGACCTTGCTGCTGTTGCTTGAGCGAATGCAGTTCACTGCGCAGTTCCTTCACTTCAGCACGCAGGGCCTCGAGTTCGGCACGCAGCGAGTCGTCCATCGGCGGACGAGCCACGCTGTGGCGGTTTTCTTCAAACTTCGCCGTCAGCGTCTGTTCTTCGTCATCGCGCAGCACCACTAGTTGCGCTTCGCTGCCAGCGTGCATTTGGCTGATCTGGCTTTGGAGCGACTGGGCGTCGCTAACGTCCTGATCATTGAACCGCTTGATGACGTCACCTTCCTTCAGGCCTGCCTTTTTCGCGGCGCTGTCTTCCCGCACGCTCACCACTCGCAGGCCGTTTTCATGCGGCTCGACTTGCACGCCTAGCTGCATGCCTTGACGCAGTCCGTGAGGAGCCGCCACGCCCAACTGCCCCGGTTGGCCCGGCAGCACAGGTTGTCCCTGCAGGACCGGTTGGCCATCGAGGACCGGTTGGCCTTGCAGCACCGGCTGACCTTGCTCGATCACTTGTCCCGATTCAATCGGCTGAACGACCTGACCTTGGACCTGAGTGTTGCCGCCGACGGAGAACCCTTGAACGGGGCCGGGACCTCGGTCTTCCGACGCCTGTCCAGCCGCATTGAATGACCCCTGGCTATCTTCTGCGAGCAAGCCACGTTCTTGGGCCGTCGCGTGATGACCAAGAGCGAGTCCGCCGCACAGTGCCAAGCTCAGAGCAGCACGCTTTATCAATCGAGACGGTCGTGAGATCTGGTGAGACATGGTGTTACCTTCCCAGTGTTCGGATGGAGTGGGAACCTTGCGATCACCGCAATGACCTCCAGCCGTTGGCCGAATGCCTCGGAGTTGTGATTTTCATCCAACTCACGACGCAAGGTTGTTACGGAAACCCATCATGCAGGTCGCATTCCAATACAACGAAAACACTCCGGAGCGTGTGGATTGCAGAGCGTTTTGACGCTTTCGTGGCGAACCGCGGTAGCGAAGCCAACGATCGGATTACCGGCTGTGCTGAACCCGAACGCATTGATCGGCGATCGCGCAGCGGCCACACAACCGAACAACCGCCACGTCGTTGCCGGATCAGGTCGTCGCAGAGAAGAACGCGACCGCAACGCAAACTTTACAACTCGCTGTGAACCGAGCGGCGCTGTGAACCGAGCGGCGCTGTGAACCGAGCGGCTAAGAGCGCTCGTGACGGCCACAGGGCAGGGTGACGGTTGCCACCGTGCCCTGACCTGGAATGCTGGCGAAGTCGAGTACGCCCCCGAGCCGCGAGACAACGTTTCGCGTCAGGAACAGGCCTAGCCCCATCCCGCGTCCCGGCTCTTTGGTCGTGTAGAAGGGTTCGCCAGCGCGACCGAGTTCCTCATGGCTCATCCCACGCCCACTGTCGCGAATGCAGAACTCCACCTTGGAGTCTTTGACGGCAGCTTGGAGCGTTACGCGTCCGCCAGGGCCACCGGCATCCAGCCCATTGTGAATCAAGTTGCGGATCGCCTGGGCGACCGCCTCTTGGGGAATCCACAGCGGATGAGTCTCCACCCACTCTGGGCCGTCATCGACATCGACGCGGTCGGGATCGCGCACCCCTTCGAGCACACAGTCGATCAGGTCACCGACGGTGGTTTGATCCCAAGAGTCAGCCATCGAATCGCCGACGGCCACCCGCATCCGCCGCAAGATCTGCCGGCAGATTTCCAGTTGCTGGTCGATCAGCCGCACATCTTCACGGACCGATTCCGGCGTCTCGCATTCCTGCAGGTGGCGGCCGAGCTCGCGGGCGATCACGTCGATGGTCGATAGCGGTGTCGCCAGTTCATGTGCCGCCCCAGCGGCCAACGTCGTCAAGCCTTCCAGTCGCATCACGCGCTGATGCTCGGCTTGGGTTTCAAGCAACATCCGCTCGCTACGTGTTAGTTCGGCGGCCGTGCGGGTGACAAAATGGGTCACTACGCTGCCGCAGGTGGCATAGGCAATAAACAGACCGATGGTGTGCAGAGATAGCCCCGAACGCGGCTGTGCCTCCACGAGACCGGGAATCGGAATGTAATCGAACA
>CALELC010000535.1 GCA_937904535.1 uncultured Planctomycetaceae bacterium | reverse complement strand
GCGGTCCTGATGGCGTACTTGAGTGCAGCCGTCGACACGGCCGCATGGGGCGAGACTTCGAGGATGGCTGCGTATCCTCCCGAAAAACCGGTGACGCTGGTAATTGTCACCACACGTGCCAACCATGATCAGGTGTCGCGAGCGATGGAACGACTGCGAGACTCGATGATTCAATCCACCGCTGAGTAGCGGAACATCAAAGGATGCACGCAATATTAAAATCGCTCGCCCGTTGATTACTCGATTGGCGAGCCGTCTGAGTTTTGCACGTCATGCGATTCCAGTTGTAAGAAATTACATCGCCGCAGCAACTGTAAAATGGACGGTGCGTGTCGTTCATTCGCGCCTGTCGAGAGGAATTAGTCTGTTCAAGAGGTTCGCTGGCGGCACCCGTCTCGGGGTGGTTGCGACGCGTGCGGTTGGGAGTGATTCGGCCTCGAACACACCGGTTGACCTTCACGCTTCCGTTGATGGATCGGCAAGCTCAAGAGTCGCGCGTGATCGGCTTTTGGCTTTCGCTCCCGCTGACAAATTGAAGCACGAAACCTGCATGCTCATTCGTGTAAGACCGAGACTCTTGCATGCCAACAGGTTGTCGTGCTGATCTGAAGCCCAAGTGGACCATGTCAGTTGGCTCCGAAGCAAGTGTTGGCCGTGGGGATCGCCATCGTCATCAATTCATTGGCCCCACCAGACGATCTATAAGTTGTTCTCCCACCTCGATTGTGGCCGAAATGGTGAATACAGGACTTCATTGAGGCATTGAACCATATTTGCATGGGCGGAGTGTCCCTCAATGAACACCGGATCTGCAAAACGTGATTTCACTAAGGATGCTCGAGTGCAAGCTTGAATTATGTCCGTTTGGTAGGAGAACGGCCCGCGGGTGTGCCGCCTCGGTGCCGGCAGTCAAAAGCTGCGTTTGTTCCCTACACGCTTGTGGGTAGCGGCGCACACTCGATTCTGATAGCTGACACCCAGCTGATCGCCTCACCGGTCTCGGCTGGTGTTAAGGCAATCGATCCCATGACAGGAAAGTTGCCAAAGTAGCGCGTTGCACGCGCGACCGCCTGCCGCTTTTCTGGCCGTTCGGCGAGCTATTTCGATCACGCCGTGGCCGAGCACGGGACGCTGCCGTGAGCGCAGCGGCAAAAAGGGGACAGTAACCAACTGGTCAAGTTGCCGCTGGGGCGGATTTCTTTTCCGTCTGCCCGGGCTGAGGGGAGGGAAAGCTCTTTTTGGCTAGCCGCCCACCCCCAAGATCTTGTGTTTAACCGGAAAATTCGCAATAACCGCCGCCGCATCTCGCGGGGCGGCCCCTCTGGACTTCAGCTGACGCGACCTGCTTGCTCGTGCATCTGCCCAGTGTCACACCGTGATGTGGCGCCGCTCGCAGTCGACAAGCGGCGACCGCGAAGGTGAGCGACCTCGCTCTCGAGCCGAGATGCCATCTGCTCCGTTAGGGAGTCGCAAACCATTGACGGAAGCCAGCGAAGTGCGGCGCTACGCTTCCCGTCAATCCACGGCTTGAATGCAACCATCGTCTCATTACTTTGAGTCAAACGTTTGATGTTGGAAACCGCAAGGCAATTTTTCAATTCTCAGTATCCGTGGAGTGCAGTCCTCTATCCGACCACCGGGGCGACCGTCTTTGGGCTCGTCAGTATCTACGTGACATCAAGAATCCGCCGCCCCAAGTTGGCGCTCGTCGGCTATGTCGCTGAAGGAGACCGCACGAGCAGGGCCGTCCGCTTGAGTGTTAAGAACCAGCCGTCGTTCTGTGGATTTCCGATCAAGGGAGCGGCTGCGGAAGCTGTCTCCGCATTCATCGTTCCCAAGCAAGTGTTCCCCAAGCATTACCGATTGTGCTGGGAGGGGCAGCCTGGCCTGCAAACAGTAACGATTGGACCAGGCATGGAACGGGAACTCACGATCTGTCAATGGACGAGAGGGGAGCACGGGTATCGGATCGTCGATCACACAGGGAATCCGGTGGCACGGTTCGGATCGGTTGAGACTCGATTCAAGCTGGTGTTAATCGATCGAACGGAGAGAAAGACGGAGCTATCCTTTTCCGTTCTGTTTGACGCTGCTCGGCTAAGAGCTCAGCCCACGATCGCGGTGCATATTCCACCGACACTCCGGAGTCCGTTCGGACTTCTCAGAAACGCCGTTTACCGGATTGCCGATGCATTTCGTTTCCGGGGAGTGTAGCCCGATGGCACTACAGGGCAGTTAGTCGGAGCAAGTTCTTGGGCTCGCGAGTTCACTTCGGCGACGAGCGCCAGGTTATCGTCCAGATGGATCTGGCCGGTCTCCAACTGCACACCCAAGCGGCGTTCCGAGCGATAAGCGCGTCATTGAAGCGCAGCAGCCCACGCCTGCGTGCAGATCCTCGGGCTACTGTTCGTGCAGGGCCTCGGTCGTCTGGCCGTCGTCGACTACCCTGCCGAAATGGTGAATACGGCCTCGGAACGTCTTGGCCCATAGACAGTTACCACGAGGAAAAACCGAAAATCCGGGGTAAGGCTGTGCCGGCTGGGCGGCACCGGACGACTTCGCCAGCGACAGTTTTTTGCGGGTGGTGGAGGTCATGATCAGACGGTATCCTGTCCGTCTGACACGTCCGGCCATGCCGAGAGGTGTCGTAACGGGTGTCGGCGCAAAAAACGCCGTCACGAAAAACCCGTCAGCGCCCATAGCTCAGCTGGATAGAGCAGCGGACTTCTAATCAGCTCAGAATATAAGGGCCTGCACTCCAATACCCGCGTATTTTGCGGCAAATGCCGGGGAGCGATTCGGCCTATTTGTATCTCGTGGGTCTGGAATTATCAACTGCGGGGCGTACGTACTCCTCTATGATGAGAGCAGCGAAGAATCAGTACGCTGCTCTAGATACCGCCATGGAAAGACCAGATGAGCGATCCCGTTGATGCCGTTGTTCACACACCGGGTCCGTGGCATGTTAAGGTGTTCGACGATGGAGCCTTCATGCTCGCTGCTGGCCCCGTGGATGATCTCACGTCGTGCATCATCGCGACACGTGAAGCGCATCCGGAACCAGCGGAAGGCAGGGCAAATGCTCGTCTGATTGCCGCAGCACCGGATCTGCTGGAGGCGTGCGAGATGTTGCTAATGCTTTCGCTTCCGATAGACGTGAGCGGCGAAAGCATGGTGGCAAAGGCACGAGCCGCAGTGGCCAAAGCACGAGGCCTTGCGGTCGCTTGAACACGTTGTTATCGCGGGAGGCATCATGGCAAGCGTTGAATTGTGCATCGAATTGGCGAGCCGGGGTAGTCTCTGGGACCAGTACGACGATGCAACGAAGGCAGCGTCAGCAATTTTGCAGGACTGCCTAGATCGTCGTGGTATCAAGCATGAGTTCCGAAGGACAGATGAAGACGTGCTGAACGAAATCGTCGGCCGTTGGGCGGAGATTATTCGCCAGATCTCAACGCGATAACGGACGCGTGTTGAAACGGCTCTGGGTCCTTCCTGGCGAATACGCGCCGGGGACCCTTGCCTGGAAAGGGTCTCTGTAGACACACACTTTCCTTCCTTTTTGGGCGGCCGGGGGAGCGTGGAGCGGGGTTTTCGGTCGGCGAGCCGGGCGCGGCGGCGATGCGATTGGG
>CALELC010000534.1 GCA_937904535.1 uncultured Planctomycetaceae bacterium | reverse complement strand
AACTGGGCGCCCAATCCTCCCGATGCGGTGCATAAGATCAATGGCCCCTTGGGCACACAGGACCTGTTCGGGGTGCGGATGGATGCGACCAATGCACCCGTCCTCGCTCGTCCTTCGTCGGCCCACAATGGCGGGGTTAACATGGGATTTGCTGACGGCGGCAGCCGGTTTGTGGTGCAGACGATTGACTACCGTGTCTATCAGGCGCTGATGACTCCGCGTGGCAAGAGCAGCAATGTGCCGTTTAAAGAATATGTGTTAGAAGGCGACGCGCTCTAACGGTTAACCAGCGCACGCCGCTGATTTTGAAGTTCACGAATGACCGGAATCGGCTAGTGCGATTCCGGTCATTTTTTTATGATGATTCGTTTTCGTCCGTCGGGCTGATTCAACTTGCCATAGGTCCACCCGCACATGTTATCGGTCGCTATCGCTCTGGGAACGTTGCTCATCGTGATCCCCACCAGCGGAATCATGTGGTTTTGGTTCGTGCGTTCGCAGGACTAGATTTTGCATTTGTGCCGCGGATGCGGGATTGTTACGCTCTGTTGAAATAGGCAGGCGACCGTCGCCGTTGCCATTCCGGGCGGAGCTGCCTGCGCGCCGGTGAGCCCGCGTGCGGCGTCGGCCGTCTAGGGGCAGATAGGGCGTTTGTCTGCCCACATGGTTTGTCTTGCGGCGACGTTCGATCGGCGGAAATGACTGACAAGATGTCAGTCCCTTGAGTAACGCTTCGTTTGCTCTAGCTCTGAAAGGAATCGGTAGCAGCATGCGGCTTTGCGCATCGAGCTTGACGCTTGTCCTGGCGATTTCTGTTGCCTGGCCGCCTCCAGGATTCGCGCAGGAAAGTTTCCGTTTCGGCGATTTCCCTCCGACCGCATCGGCCGCGCCCGAGGCCGAGGAAAGCGAGACCCCGCGGCCGGCGAATCATCTGCGTCCGGCGGCTCCTGTTACGACTGTGCCACGCTCGGCAACGCCAACGGCGGTAGCCGAGCCAGCAGCCAGTGTTCCGGCTGCCAGCGCGTCGGTATCTCCGCCAGTCACTTCTGGTCAAGCGTTGCAGGCACCCGCCGCGGCCAGTGTCCCTGCCGCCACCCAACCGGCATCGGCAACCACTCTGCCTGATGAAACCAGTTGGGCGGCCGCGATGGAGACGGTGCGGGCACGGGTTCCCGAGATCCCAGGGCTGACCGACGAAGTCCGCCAGCAGATGACGGAGCAATACACGCAGACGATCGAGCAACTGAAAAAAGCGGCTCAGCTCTCGGCGCAGACGAAGCAGTTGCGGGCCAAATTGGCGAGCGCTGCCGATGACCTCGTGCGACTCCAAGGTCCGGGCGGGCTCGGCAGTGAGTCTACCTTCGTACTGCCCCACAATCTCGCCGAACTCAGTTTGGAAGAGCTGCGGGCGACCTACCGCGCCTGTGACACCAAAGTCAACGAGCAGCGGGCGTTGCTGCAGAGTCTGTCGCTAGATATTGAGCGGCAAGCAGCTCGATTGAAGAAGGGGCCTGAACTGCTGTCGCAAGCGCGGGCGAAACTGGACGAAGTGAACAAGCAGCTTGCCGCGCCATCACCGGGAGGCGAACACGCCGAGCTGACCGGAGCACGCCAAGTACGACTGCGTGCTGCGCAGCGACTTCACGAGCGTGAAATCGAGCTGCTGCAACAAGAATCGAAGACGTATGAAGAAACGTCACGCGTGGTGAGTCTGCAGCGCGACCTCGTCGATCGCGCACTCAAGACCACGCAACGCCAACTCAGTCAACTGCAGCGGGCGCTGGCCGAGGGGGAAAAACTCGAGGCGCAGCAACAGGCCGCCGCAGCGCGCCGCGCGGTGGCCAATGCCCACCCTGCGGTCCGCCAAGCGGCAAGCGTGAACAGTGAACTGGCCGAAGCCAATTCGCGGTTGGTGGCGGCGCTGGAAGTCACCCGCAACGACTTGAAGGCGGCGGAAGACGCCTGCGAGGAACTGAAGAATCAATACCTCGACACTCGCAGTCGCGCCGAAGCGGCGAACTTCTCTCAGGCAATCGGTTTGATGCTCCGCAGCCAGCAGGCGGAGCTGCCCGACACGGAATACTACCGTGCCCGCGCCCGGGAACGCGAGCAAGAGGAATCGCTGCTGAACCTCAAGATCCTCGAGTGGGATAGCGAACGCCGCAAGATTCTCGATACCGAAGCGGTGGTCGAAAACGACCTGCGGTCCGTCAGCAAACAACTGGGATTGATCGAGCAAGTCGATGTCCGCGCCGACCTGAATCAGGTCTACAACGCCCGCCTCGTGCTGTATGCCGAGCTCATCAGCAACGCCCGCAATCAACTCAATCGCCTCAATTCTCTGAGGATTGCTGAAGAAAACCTGGTGAAGGTGGTCGACGAGCAATCGGCATTCATTTCGGAAAATATTCTATGGGTTCGCAGCACCACGCCGTTAACGCCTTCGTTGCTGTCCCCATTGAACACCGCCGTTGGCAGCTTGATCGACAGCAAGCACCTGCCGAGCGTCTGGAGTTACCTCAAGAGCGACATTCAGACTCATCCGCTTTATGAATTGTTGTTGCTCCCTCCGCTCTGGCTGCTGATCATGCGTCGGCGGCTGCGGTTGCAACTGGACGCACACGCTCAGGATGCGCGTCGCTCCAGTGCCACCGGCTTTGCGCCGACCCTGCGTGCCGCAATTTGCACAGCGTTGCTGTCGCTTCCCGTGGCAGCGATGCTGGCCTTGTTTGGTTGGCGATTGACCAGCGTGGCGCCGATCGGCGAGTTCGCATATGCACTGGGCAAGGCCTCCTTGGTGATTGCCGGCGTGCTGTTCGCCATCGAATTCATTCGCAACATCTGCCAGCGGGAAGGATTGGGGGAAGCTCACTTCGGCTGGAAAGCTGACAGTTTGGACGCGACGCGTCGCTCGATGGCATTGGTTAAGGCAAGCTGTCTGCCCGCCGGATTCGTTTGCTTGCTGGCGGAATTCACGGCGGACGAATTGGTAATTAGTACCGTTGGTCGCCTGGCTTTGATCGTGGTCTCCGTCGCCATCGCCACGATTGCCTTTGAACTGCTCCGGCCCAGTGGCGCTCTGGGTCAGGAGGTGCTGAACAGCACCGATCGGCCGTTGACGCGAAACACTTATAAGGTGGTCGCATCTGTGTTGGTGGTTGTCCCGATTGTGTTGGCATTGGTTTCGGCAATCGGGTTTCACTACACCTCGGTCCACTTGTCGATGCGGATGGTCGCGACATGGGGCGTCATCGCCCTCCTGATCGGCGTGCGGGCGTTAGCGCTGCGGTGGTTGCTGGTGGTTTATCGCCGGTTCGCCATCAAGCGCGCCCGCGAGAAACGGGCGAGCTCGCCTGGCATCCCACGATCCCGCCGCGATCCATGAGTGATTCGGAATTCGGCAAGA
>CALELC010000533.1 GCA_937904535.1 uncultured Planctomycetaceae bacterium | reverse complement strand
CGGCGGCGTCCAAGCGAGTTCAGTTCGGTGTCGATTTGCAGGGCAAGTTGGACGAGATTGCCGTCTTCGGCCGCGCCTTGACCGTGCCTGAGGTACAGACGCTTTGGCAAGCCTCGGGGATCGCTGAACAACGCGCCCGTGAGCAGGCCGAGCGCGAGCGGTTGGAGCGACAGCGGGCTCAAGCGATCAAACCGCCCAAGTTCCCCGCAACTTATGACGCGGCCATCGCGGCGCTGAATCCCGTCATCGCTGCCGCCCTCTCGACGGCTCCCGAGCAACTGCACCGCTCCGGCAGTGTCACATTCTCTGCGGGCACCTTCGCAAACTTCACTGGCGGCAGACTCGCTACGGATGCCCTGGCGTTGGGCGATGCTTACTCGGTATCGGCCTGGTTCCGCTGTGAGACGCCCAATCATGTTCGCCCCGTCACCGCTTACCTGCTCTCGCGCGGTCCCGATGGCGACGTCCAAGCGACGGGGGATCATCTGGGAATCGGCGGCAATTACCGGCAAGATTACATCGGCAAGTTGCTGTTCTTTAATGGCAACCGCAGTAATCAAGCTGTCGTTGGGCAGACGGTCATCGAGCCGCAGACATGGAATCATGTGGTCTGGGTTCGCGATCGGAACCGGATCACCGCATGGTTGAATGGGCAGCCGCAGCCGGAGATCGACGCGGAAATCGATGTCACTGCCGCTGACCCCCAGCCCGTTTTCCTCGGCGCTCGCTCGGATCAGTTTGCACCGCTGCAAGGTCAACTCGCTCATTTCGCGTTATTCGATAGAACGCTGACGGCGGAGCAGGCCAAGCAACTGCACACCGCCTCGGGCCAACCGGCTGGGATGCCGGAGCCGTCGCCAGAGCCGCAGTCGCCAGCTGCGCCTCAGCCCAGCAGCCAGCCGTTGTCGCCGGCCGAGGCGCTGCAGAGCATTCATGTGCCCGAGGGGTTTCGGGTCGAGTTGGTGGCAGCGGAACCGGATGTGATCGACCCGGTCGCCTTTGACTGGGATTCCAGCGGTCGGCTCTGGGTGGTCGAAATGGCCGATTACCCGCTCGGCATCGATGGAAAAGGAAAGCCCGGCGGTCGGATTCGGGCATTGGAAGATACTGACGGCGATGGGCGATATGATCGCAGCCGCTTATACGCAGATGGTTTGAACTTTCCCACCGGCATCTTGACCTGGCGCGATGCTGTACTGGTAACTGCTGCGCCCCATATCTGGCTGTTGCGTGATACCGATGGTGACGGCCGCGCGGACAGCCGTGAAATCCTGTTTGAAGGCTTCAATGAGGGCAACCAACAACTGCGTGTCAATGGACTCCGCTGGGGACTGGACGGTTGGGTTTACTGCGCCAATGGAGGCCATCACGCTGGTCACGGTGTCGGTACGCAGGTCCGCAGCCATCGCAACGGTCGGATGTATGCGATCGGAAGCCGCGATTTTCGTTTCCGCCCCGATACCGGTGAGTTGGAATTGGAATCGGGACCGAGCCAATTCGGACGCAATCGCGATGCGTGGGGAAGCTGGTTCGGGACACAAAATGCTAAACCATTGTGGCATTATGTGATCGCCGATCGCTACTTAGCTCGCAATCCTTATGTCCCGGCACCGCAACCGATTCACTACATTCTTAGCCCCAAAAGCCCGATCGTTTTCCCTGCCAGCAGTCCAGAAAAGCGGTATCACAATTTCGACCAATCCGGCCGGTTCACATCGGCCTGTAGTGGAATGATCTATGGCGATGAATGGCCACTGGGCGATTCAAGACAGTCACATGCTTTTATCTGTGAGCCATTCCATAATTTGGTCCAGCACCAAGTGCTCAGTGAGCAAGGGATCAGCTTTGCAGCCCAGCGCAGCGAAGGTGAGGAGCAGCAGGATTTTTTTGCCAGCGAAGATCGTTGGTGCCGCCCGGTGATGATCCGCACCGGTCCCGACGGAGGCTTGTGGATCGCGGACATGTACCGCTACATGATCGAACATCCCGAGTGGCTACCCAATGAAGGCAAGGCGGAACTGTTGCCGCATTACCGCTTGGGAGAAGACCGCGGCCGCATCTACCGCGTTGTCTCGGCTGCCGGTGCGGTGCGCAGTCCGGTGCAACTGGATGGACTCAGTATCGCTCAACTGGTCGCGGCGATGGATTCACCCAATGATTGGCAACGCGACAAAGTTCAGCAGATGCTGATTTGGCGAGGCGACACGGCCGCCGCACAGCCGCTGGTCGAGCTGTATCACCGCAGCCCAAGACCTCAGGCCAGGGTGCAAGCGCTGTGGACGCTCGCTGGACTTGGTGCGCTGGAGCCGGCGCTGTTGATCGAGGCGCTCCGGGATGAGCACCCTCGTGTGCGACAGGTTGCGCTGCGATTGGCCGAAGATTTTGATCATCCCGATTTGATCGAAGCGGCAACTCGCTTGGCCGACGACAGCGATGCCCAGGTCCGGCTGCAGTTGGCGCTGAGTTGTGGGCAATGGTCAGGTGAATCGGCTGGAAATGCATTGGCGAACGTCGCTGCGTCAGCCGAGGACGACCCGTTGGTGGTCGCAGCCGTATTAAGTTCGGCGATTCCCCATATCGACACCCTGTTGCCCGCAGTCCTGCAGGGCAAGCCGCAAACGATCGTGGCCTATCGCCAGGGGCTGTTGCGCCAGGCACTTGGTATTGGTGACGCATCAGCGATCGGCCGCATGTTCGATGATGCCTTGACCGGTTCGGCAGCAGAGCAAATGGAGCGGTTGGGCGAGTTGTTGCTCGGCTTGGAACGCGTCGGCGCGTCGCTCGGTCAACTTGCCGCTAGTGGTTCCGATCCGGCGGTGAAGACAAAAGTCGACTTGGTTCAGGCTCGGCTCAAAGCGGCCATGGCGACGGTCGAAGCTGCCGATCAGAGCGCGGAAGAGAGACTGGCCGCCGCGATGCTCTTAAGCCGCAGCCCAGAGCATCGTCCCTTTGCCGCCGCTGCGCTGGGCCGCTGGCTCCAGCCACAGTTGAGCGTCGAGTTGCAATCCAAGGTGATCGCCGCTCTGGCTCAGACCGCGGAGGACTCGGTTCCGGGAATCTTGGGCGACGCTTGGCCGAGCCTGAGTCCACAGCTTCGCGCCGCTGCCCTGACAGCCTGGCTCACGCGAACTGCGTGGACGGTCGATTTGCTACGGCGAATCGAGCGACGTGAGATTCTCACCAGCGACTTAGAACCGGTCCAGCAGGCTCGTTTGAAAAATCATCCCGATCAGCAGATTGCCCAGAAAGCTCGCGAACTATTCACAAGCGATTCCAACTCAACTGCCAAGGAAATTGTCCAGCGGTACCGCGGAGCACTGGAGCTAGCCGGTGACCCAACAAAGGGCGAGGCGATCTTTCGGAAACTCTGCGTCAGTTGTCATCGCCGCGGTGACGAAGGGCAACCCATCGGTCCCGACTTAGCAACGGTCATTCACCACAGCAGCGAAAAATTGCTGACCAACATCCTCGATCCCAATGCCGATATCCAACCGGGTTACCAAGTTTATAATTGTTTATTAGCAAGCGGCGAAGTGCTGTCAGGGATTCTCATCGGTGAAACCGCTAACAGCCTAACGATCCTTGCTGCCAATGGGGCCATCAGGATTGTCGGGCGAGATGAAATCGAGGAACTAAAGAATCTCAACATCTCTTTGATGCCCGAGGGGCTGCACGAAAACCTCTCGGCCCAGGATTTGGCCGATTTGATCGCACTTCTGAAACAGCCAGCTCGCTGACGCATCCCGGCAGGAGTCTCTCGGTCTAAACTGCCGCAGCAGCGCTGTGCTTTCGCCCCGTTGGGGCTGGTGAGAGAATTTTGAAGAAGGCGACCAAAACCCCAAGGGCGTTGCCCTGGGCTGCCATAGTACCTGCCTGTTGGGCCTACTTGAGCGAGATGATGAAGCGGAACGATAGCTGAAACGCCGCTTAAAGCCCTGCGTGGCATGCTTAGAGCCCCAGCGATGGGCGTGAGCAGCGGGTAATCTTACGGAGCCTTCGTCTCCCGATTCAGTGCGGATGAATTTCTGCAATCGCTTGCCCCGGATGTCGCCAACATAGAGATTGCCTAGCGAGTCCACGGCGACGCTGTGAACCCAGTTCAACGTCCCGACTCCGCGGCACTGGCGGATGCCGCTCAACTACGAGATTCTTTCATCGCTTGGCTCTCAAAGCGATGTTTCAATCCGGCGGATATGATAATTCGGGGATTTACACGAGCCGGCCCATACAAGGATCGGTGATGCCGTCGGCACCTGTCTCGACTCGGCCGGCGTGGCGTTTCTCGAATTGCTCGAAGCCCTGCACGAACAGGCTGAAGTCATACCAGCCCTGGCCGCGGCGCGGGTCGATCACCATTTTCGTCGGCCCGCCTGCCGCAGCGATGGTCTGACGAATCGGCTCAGCGCCATAAGCATGGTCCTTGATGATTACATCATAGGCTTGCTGCTGGCCCGTGTTCGTCAACAACAGCACGATGTTGCCGGTGAGCTTGCTCGCATCATCCGGCATGCGCTCGTAATCGCACTCGACGCGTAGGGCCGGATCGTGGGCGTTGCCGCGGTGCTCGCGGTAGAAGCCGTTGGGCCCGCATACCTGCAAGTGATAGAGGCCGTTTTCAAAGGACGCCACCGGCCAGGAGTCGGTGAGGCGACCGCCGGCGACAACCGCGTAGGACCGGCTCCCCACATGCTCGAAGGACGCCTGCTTTCCATCTTCGCCCAGGACAGCGTATTTGACCGGCGTGAAGATGTTGAAGGGCGAACCGGCGGAACGTGGGCCAAACACTTCGTCGCGCGCTTCCATCCCGACGACGAGCGTCTTGCGATCGTCGCTCAAGGACGCGTCGGCGTAGAGCTGATAGGGGAGCGCGTTCGAGGGTTTCACGCCCGGTTCTTGCTGCGGCAGATGCGGCGACGTTCGCGGATTTTTCGCCGTCGTTGCGATTTCTTCCGCCGTCAGCGGCCGGTAATTGGTCGGCAGCGGCTGGAATTTCGCGTCGTAGATGCCTTGGATGAACGGCGTTTTCTCGAGCGTCGTGAGCTGCTCCTCGTCGCTTGTAAATGGTTGAAACGCTGAGGTAAGGTCGCCACACACCGTCTTGCGCCACTGGCTGATCGTGTGTTCCTCGATTTGCTGCCCGGTCTTCTTTCCCAGCCAGTCCTGCACAAAGCGAAAGACCGAGGTGTGATCGAACACCTGCGAGCAGACTCGTCCGCCGCGGCTCCATGGCGATGCAATGATCATCGGCACGCGGTAGCCGAGTCCGGTTGGTCCTTCGCGTGCTTCCTTCTCGGAGATGCCTTGCGCCAGCTCGCGGCTGCGCCGAATGTATTCGACGCCGGTATCGATGCCGGGCGAGCACTTGCCGGTCTCGGGCTTTTCCGGATCCGGCGCGGTGAACGGCGGGATGTGATCGAAGTACCCGTCATTCTCATCGTAGGTCAGGATGAAGATGGTCTTCTTCCAGACCTCCGGGTTCTTCGTCAGGATGTCGATGACCTCGGAGACATACCAGCTGCCGTACCAAGGCGTCGAAGGGTGGTCAGTGAAGTTCGCCGGGCCAACGATCCACGACACGGCGGGAAGCTGGCCGTTGTTCACATCCTGGCGGAACTGATGGAGGATGTCCCCTTTGGGGATCTGCAACTCGCGCTGCTCGCCGTTCACTTCGTAGCTCAGAGGCGCCAGTTGATGCTGATCGGGATCTCCCGTATTGGTGGTGAAGGCTTTCTCAAACAGATTCCGCTCGTACTCGCTGAGTCGCTCGAAGTTTTCCTGGCTCCATTTCTTCAATTCTTTTCGCGCTTGGATGAACACCGATTCCTTAACGGTGAGATCCTCGCTGGCCTTGACTTTCCTCTGACGCGCCTGGTCGAAGGCCCGCTTTGTTTCCGGAGTATCGCCCACGTCAGGCAGCGGCGTGGTGAGCGTAATCCGCAATTGCTCCATTTCTCTCAACAATTTCTCCACTTGCGCTTCGAGTGTAGCGACGTAGCGTGGGGAAAAACGCACGTTGTACTGCGCGAGAAACTCCAGCGGATTGCAGCCAAAGTTCGACAGCCAGAGCCGTTCTTCACCGGAGAATCCGCCGCCGGTGGTCAACTCGTTTTGATACACCTTCCAGGAGACGCCGTGCTTTTCCAGCAGCTCTGGAAAGGTCACCCAGCGAGCTTCTCCATAGGGAATGGCGTTTCGGATGTAATCTTTCGGTTGGCCCTGATGCTCGCCACGAATCGTGCCTGACCAAAGAAACAGCCGGTTTGGCCAGGTGCTGGTCATCGCCGAGCAAAAGTTCTGGTCGCAAATCGTGAAGGCGTCTGCCAGCGCGTAATTGAATGGCACGTCTTCGCGTGTGTAGTAACCCATCGTCATCGGCATCCGCTCGGCGCCCTGACGATTGACTTTCTTCGCGTCGATCCAGCGGTCGTATTTGCCGCCGTTGTTTGCATCGACTTGGTCGGAACGCGCATGCGGCGTGGAACCCAACCAGGTGATATTCGTACCACGAATGTCGAAGCGAAACGGCGCAAACGTCTCGCCCGCGGAGTTGCTCTGCAGCCACACCGGATTGCCGTTGGCGAGCCGGATCGCACGCGGATCGTTGAACCCGCGCACCCCCTTGAGCGCGCCGAAACAGTGATCGAACGAGCGGTTCTCCTGCATCAGGATCACT
>CALELC010000532.1 GCA_937904535.1 uncultured Planctomycetaceae bacterium | reverse complement strand
GGAATGACCAGTGTCGCCGACCGCTCCGCCGGTCGGAACTCCGGCTCTGAGATCGCCCTCTGTCGCCGATCGCTCCGTCGATCGGTACCCAACCGAAGTAAGTACGACCGACGGAGCGGTCGTCCACCTAGAGTGCCAATCGGAGTTCAGCGGTAGTAGGAATGACCAGTGTCGCCGACCGCTCCGCCGGTCGGAACTCCGGCTCTGAGATCGACCTCTATCGCCGATCGCGCCGTCGATCGGTACCCAACCGAAGTAAGTACGACCAACGGAGCGGTCGTCCACCTAGATCAGCCAATCGTTGCGTGCACACCCGCTGGCAACGATAATCAATCGCCCCTGCGGCAACCCGCTTTTCTGCCCCCACTTAGGATTTCCTCATGCCTATCTCTGTACCCTCCCCAACTCTGATTCTCCGTTCACTCGGCTGGCTCTCCGCTTTGGCGCTGACCTCCTCGGCCGTTGCTCAGGAATACCTGACCGGCATTGAGTGGGAGAAACCCGCGGTCGTGGCTCCGGGAAAAACCAATTCCGATCCGCCTTCGGACGCTGTGGTATTGTTCAATGGCAGCGACTTATCGCAGTGGCGCGGCGGTGAAAACTGGTCGGTCCAAGAGGGCGCGATGGTCACCGGCAAAGGCATGCTGACGACCAAGGCCGAGTTCGGGGACTGCCAGCTGCATATCGAATGGTCGGCGCCGGTCCCCGCTCAGGGCAGCGGCCAAGGTCGCGGCAACAGCGGTGTGTTCCTGATGGGACGCTATGAGCTGCAGGTATTAGATTCTTATGAGAATGACACTTATGCCGATGGCCAGGCCGGAGCGATCTATAAGCAAACACCACCGGCCGTCAACGTGACGCGGCCGCCGGGAGAATGGAATACCTATGATGTTTTCTGGACGGCGCCGCGGTTCGATGAAGAAGGCCAGCTCGTCTCGCCGGCTTATATCACCGTGATGCACAACGGTGTGTTGATCCTCAATCATTTTGAGTTGCTCGGCGACACGCCGTTCCATCGCCCGCCGCAGTACGCCGCCCATCCGCCCACCGGCCCGATCTCGTTGCAAGATCACGGCAACCCAGTTCGCTTCCGCAACATTTGGGTACGCGAGTTCAAGCCGGCTAAGGGTGAGCAGAAGCGTCCGCCGTTCTTGCGCCGCGGCGATCAAGAAATCCCCCTGTCGCAGCCGTGAGCGGCTTCACCGCGACGACTTAAGCAAGTCTTGAATCGCCTGCCGCATTTCGCTGACTCCCGCTGGGGAATATCCCAGCCAGACCCCGGCAATCCGCTGCTCGGGTGAAATCAGCACGGTGGTCGGATAGACAATCGATTCCTTTAGCTGCTCCATCAAGGAGCGGCGGGTCGCGCCCTGCAGGTCCGCATAGGTCACCAGCTCTCCGGCGCCGATTTCGCGGTAATAAGCCCGTGTCTCCGCTTGCAGCGGCTCAAACTCGTCGGGCCCTCCGCCGCCGCAGGAAATGGTCACGAATTGGAATCCTGGCTCGGACGTCAGTTCCGCCGTCATCTCGACAAGCTCGGGATATTCCAGCAGGCACGGCGGACACCAGGTGCCCCAAATGTGCAGCAGCGTCACTTTCCCGGCTGCCGGCAGTCCGGTCAGGGTTGCTGGTGCCGCTGCGTCGGTCCCCTCCTCTGCTTCCTGCGGTGACGCTGCCGGCTGCGGCTCGGGCGAATCGGACGCAGGAATCAACTGCACCAAATCGAGCGTCGGCGCGGGGCTGCCGACCGCCGGATGCGTGCTGGCTACCTGCGGAGCGCTGCGGGTCATGAACAGCCAAAAGATCACCGCTAGCAACACCACCAGAACGAGAACTTTCCAGGACGTCCCGTCCATGGCTGAAACTTGATCGGCGTCGGGACGGTTGCTGTGATCGGTCATAACGTGCTATTCCTTTGGTCCGCGGAGTTCCTGGGGCGGCTCATTCATGATAGAGCTACCCGTCCTAGCTGTCTTGCAATGGTTTTCTTCATGAGCCGCATCATTCTCCGACGGCATCCCCTGCGGTGGCTGAAACGACACGGCTGGTCAGCCGAACCCGGTGTCTCGTTCGTCAGCTGGCTCTGGTTGGCGGCGGTGTTGGGGTTCGCTTATCCGGCTGCTGACCTCGCCGTCACCGATGCTGCCGATCCCGTGGCCGGTGTCATCCATTTAGCCGACGAACGGATTACCGAAAGCAGCGGCCTGGCGAAGTCACACCGTCTACCAGGTGCCTTTTGGACACATAACGATTCCGGCGACTCGGCGCGCCTGTTTGCGTTCGCTGAGCAGGGCGAGAAACGGGGCGACTGCACGCTCGCAGGAGTGAAGGCAATCGACTTCGAAGAACTGGACTCGTTCCTGCAAGACGGAGTTCCCCGTTTGCTGGTTGCCGATGTTGGTGACAACCGCGGCCGGCGCTCGACGGTCAGCCTGTATCTGTTTGACGAGCCCGACCCATGTGGCAGCACCGAGATCACCGATTGGCTGCAGTTGGAGTTTCGTTACCCGAACGGCCCGCAAGATTGCGAAGCCATTACCGTGGACGCTGCCGCCGGTAAAATCACGCTGGTTACCAAAACCTTCCTGCCCCGAGCGTCCGTGTACGAACTCGACCTGCCGCCGCGCACTGCGAATCCCCAGCAGCTTGAGCCGCAGACGGCCCGCTGGGTCGGTCAATTGCCGCTGTCGCTAGTCACGGCCATGGAGCTCGACGACACCTCTGGCGACCTCGTGGTGGTGAACTACTTTCAACTGTTTCGCTTTCCTAGCCCGGAGCCAGGGAAAAATTGGTGGGAGCAGACGCCGAAACCGACCGACTTGCCGCGGCTGAAACAGATCGAAGCGGTAGCCGTCGACGCCACCGGTCAAGTCTGGGTGACTTCCGAAGGCGCTCCCGCGCCGCTGGCGCCGGTGATCGAAGCCAGGCCTTGAGAACCTGCTGCGGGTTGGTGGTGATTAGCCGTCGGGATAGGAGGCCAAGGCGGAGGGCAACTCTACGTTTTTATCGCTAGCCAACCGCGGCATCGCACGAACACCTACTCCTGAGCACAGCATGCAAGAATCTTCATCGCCTTCCAGAGATGCTCCGATCGAGGTGGAACAAAAGTACCGGCTTCACGACGTCGCCGGACTGGAACGTCAACTAGCGCAGCTGGGAGCTGCCGAAGGCCCGCTGGAACGCCACCGCGACACCTATTACCGGCACCCGAGCCGCGATTTCGCGCAAACCCGCGAAGCGCTGCGGATCCGCCGCGTGCTCACGCTCCCGGCGGCCACTCAGCAGAGCGACAACAAAGGGGACAGCGAAGAAGCGACAACGCGAGTGACTTACAAAGGCCCCTACGCACCGCACGGCGTGAAGTCGCGACCGGAGCTGGAATGGCGGATCGATCCCTGCGATCCCGATGGGCAAAACCTGGCCAAGTTGCTGAACTACCTCGGCCTCAGCGAAGTGCTGACTGTGAGCAAGACCCGACGCTCGTTTCAGCTGCAGCGGGACGGCAAGCCGGTGACGATTACGATCGACGAAGCGCACGGGATCGGGACGTTCGCCGAAGTGGAAACGATCGCCGTCGATCCGGCGGACTGCGCCGCTAGCGGGGCCCTGGTGACTGAGGTGGCCGAGCAGCTCGGGTTGCGGGAAGTGGAGCAAAGAAGCTATTTGCGGATGGCGCTCGAGCAGGCTGGATTGGGGAGCTCACCCTGATCCGATGGAGTTTGACGGCGGGCTTTCTGCCCCTCTATACTACGGACCCGAGCGACCGCTCTGTGACACTTCCTCTTTGGGGTTCAAAACATGATGATCCGTAAGTTCTTCGTTTCCGCGTTCGCCGTGCTCGTCGTGGCAGGCATGACCGCTTGGGCTGACGAAGCCAAGCTCGAAGGCGTCAAGTGCGTGGTCGCTCCGCGGGCGGCCGCTGCCGACAAATCGGCCGAGTATAAGGAAGGCAAGGTTTACTTTTGCTGTGGCAATTGTGCAGCCAAGTTCGCTGAAGCCCCCGAGAAATTCACGGTCAACGCCAATCAACAGCTCGTGGCCACGGGCCAGTACAAGCAAAAGACCTGTCCGCTGAGCGGCGGGCCGTTGAACCCCGAAACCGAAATCAAGGTCGGCGATGCGAAGGTCGCCTTCTGCTGCAACAACTGCAAAGGCAAAGTCGCCGAAGCGGAACCGAAGCAGCAGCTCGAGTTGGTGTTCTCTGACAAAGCGTTCGAGAAGGCCGGCTACGCCAAGGTCAAGAAGGAAGAGTAGTCGTCAGCGGTCGCTCCCTCGCGGTGGTGACTCCGCGACGTGGGGCCTCGTGCCGAACTGCACTGTTTAAGCGGATGCGCAAGCCCCGGTTTGCTCATCCGTTTTTTTGCATTTAGCGGCTGCAAAGGCCGAACCGGTGTTGCATCGACGCGCGAACGATGCAACGATTCGCACAACCGACAGCGCACCAGGCCGAGTGGTGGAATGGCAGACACAAGGGATTTAAAATCCCTCGGGGGGTTACTCCCGTGCGGGTTCGAGTCCCGCCTCGGCCACTGACGTCAGGGACGGACTCCCGAAGTCGCGAAAGTCCACGGTCTTGACTGGAACGGTACCGGAGACTTCCGTGACCGCCACCGCGGTCTTCGGCAGCAGCCAGTAGCTGGCGGACGCCGAATTGCCCACCTCGCCTCTCAGTACGTCCTTAGCTTCCAAGGTTGCAGTCAAGGCACGGCTCGTGCAGGAACTCGATTGGACGCGACGCCAGCGATTTGATCGGGCGGCCAGCTTTTAAAATGACTGCGCTGACAGCTTGAGCTGCTGCCCCATGCCGGCGCTTTCCCGGCTGCAAAGTTGCTAGGCCCCGCTCAGAGGCGATTGAGGCCGGTCCGTGGCAAGTCGGTGCTCCGCTGGAGGATTGGCCGCTGGACCACATAAAAGACGTAGGGCAGCCTGTCGCCGTTTCTGTGCTGGCCACTGGCAGGCTCCTGAGGGGGCTCTCACGGAGGCACAAAGGCGCAAAGAACCATCAGGTAGCTCTCTGCTCCACATACCGCCTCTGTGTCTTCGCGCCTCTGTGAGGGATTGCAGGCGATCTCCGGCTGGCGAAGCGGTGACGATGCGGGGGGGCGTGCTTCTTATCTGATGAGTTCAGCCGTTCTGTTAG
>CALELC010000531.1 GCA_937904535.1 uncultured Planctomycetaceae bacterium | reverse complement strand
GAAGTGTCGCAGGTATCCTCTGAGGAACGTCGGGCGCGGTTCGGTCAGAAGGCGGCGACCGTGCTGTTGACCGGTTTGACCGGAAGTGGAAAGACGGCGATCGCAGCGGCTGTCGAACGCAAGCTGTTCGACGCCGGTCGAGCGGTAACGCGGATCGATGGTGAACTGATCCGCCGTGGCTTGTCGAGCGACCTCGGCTACTCGGCCGAAGACCGCAGCGAAAACCTCCGCCGCGGGGCGTACCTGGCGCACGCGATCAACGAAGCCGGAATGATCTGCATCGCTTCGTTCGTAGCTCCTAACGAATCGGTCCGGCAACGAGTCGGCACGACGATTGGACCAGACCGCTACTTGGTCGTCCACGTCGCCACGCCGATCGAGGTCTGCCGCAGCCGCGACACCAAGGGCCAATACGTCAAAGCCGACGCGGGCGAACTGCAGAACTTCCCGGGCGTAACCGCAATTTATGAACCGCCAGCTCAGCCCGATCTGACAATCAGCGCTGAGCAGGACGACATCGATGCCTGCGCCGAGCAGGTGATCGAGCTCCTGCGGAGCAAAGGCTTCATCCGCTAAGCGGTTTCATTCTTCTTCGTCGTCGTCACCGGCCACCGGCAGCGCCGGGTCCTCGGGGGCGCGTTTGCGGAGCTTGCGTTGCAGGCTACGGCGATGGATTCCCAGTCGCCGGGCCGCTTCGCTGATGTTCCCCCCGCAGTCGCCCAGCACGCGGTGAATGTGTTCCCACTCGGTACGGGCCAGACTCGGCGCCGGGAACTCCGTCACCGACTGCGGCGTACTCGGCGAGTCGCCGCGGATGAAGGCTCCGAGGATATCGTCGGCATCGGCCGGTTTGCTAAGAAAGTTCACAGCGCCGGCACGAATCGCATCGATCGATGCCGGGATGCTGCCAAACCCGCTGAGCATAATCACACGGGTCTGCGGCCGAATCTGTAGCAACCGGTTGAGCAATTCCAGTCCGCTGCGACCGGGCATCCGCAGATCCAACACTGCCAAGTCGGTCGGGCGACTGGTGAATACCGTCACCGCCTCATCGTAATTGGCTGCCGTTTCAACCCGGAAACCGCGCTGCTGGAACGCCAGCGAAAGCCGCTCACGCAAAATCAGCGTGTCGTCGACCACTAAAATGCTCTCTGCGCCGACGGCATGACAATCAAACACCGCCGAATCTTCTGAACTCATACCCACAACCCAGTCGTCCTAAGCACTGAGCGAGAATCGAGTCTGCCCTCGGTATCCATCACATCCTGAGAGGATCCCAGCCAAAAGGTTAACCCGGCTATTCTCGCACGATCCTAAACCGCCATTTGGCGAACACCTTATGATAATCGATCGCGAGCGATTCGCGTGATTACCTCGGGTGATAAAACCTTTCTTCGATCCCGTGGATACGAGCTTATTGAACCGATTGAGCTTACAGATCCTTCGGGACCATCCGACATCACCCCCTGTCCGAATGGATTCATCGCATTCAACTGGCTGGCATTTCGGTTATCCGCCGCGCTCAGCGTTGACCAGTCGCGGACGCAGCATCGCAGCAGACACTCCGTCGATTCTGCTGCTTGGCAACCGGCATGAAAGGCAGTCCCCTAGTCAGTCGTGCAATTAAACTGGACGATTTGGGCGGCTTGCGGGGAACGCTCCTATCCTGGCCTATCGCCCTGACAGGGCTTTCCCCGGCTGACTGATTCGATGCGTTGCAACGGCGGCGCCCGAGTTACGCGTTGCTGCTGGTCGCTGGCCCAACCGCAGCGAGCGGGCTGGCGGTGTGCTCATTGTTCCTGTCCGAGATCCTAGCGTGTATCCGATCTACCTCGACTTCAACCGGACCACGCCCCTGGCTCCCTCGGTACTGGAAGCGATGGGACCGTACTGGAGCGAGCATTTCTTGCTGCCCGGGCAAGAGCACCCGCAGGCGCACGCCGTCGCCGAGTCGCTGGAGCATGCACGCGAGAACCTTGCCGGGCTGCTTGGTTGCGAAGCGTTTGAAGTCGTTTTCACTGGCGGCGGGACCGAATCGAATAACCTGGCGATCCTCGGCGTGGCGGCTCGCTATGCCGGCGGCCACATGCTTGTTTCGGCCCTGGAGCATGACACGGTTTGCGATACCGCGGCATCGCTGACCAAGCGGAACTGGGAGATCGAAACCGTTCCCTGTGAACCGGATGGCTGCATCGATCCCGATCGCGTCGCTGAACGGCTCCGCGACGACACGCGGCTGGTCTGCTTGCAGGCGGCCAACGCGGTACTCGGTACGCTGCAGCCAGTCGGTGAAGTCGCCGATCGGTGCCATCGGCGCGGCGTACCGGTCCACTGTGACGCCACTCAATTATTTGGCAAGGTTGACTGCCAAGTTTCGCAGCTCCGCGCCGACACCGTTTCGGTCAGCGGCCATAAGTTCTACGGTCCCAAGGGAACCGGCGCGCTGTATGTCCGGCGGGGCTTTCCGGTTCATCCGATCTTGTTCGGTGAGTCGCGAGAGATGGGATTGCGGCCCGGCGCCGAGAACCTGCCCGGCTGGATCGGGCTGGGGACCGCGGCGTCACTGGCTGGTCGCTGCGCACAGGAAGCAGCGGAGTCGATGAGCCAACTGCGCGACCGGTTCGCCGCAGGGCTTCGCCAGTCGATCAACCCGGCGCCGCTGGTGCTCTGCGAGAGTTCGCCGCGATTGCCCAACACGCTGACCATCGAGTTGCCAGCCCGAGCGAGGCAAATCCAGCGTTCGGCCCGCGAACTGATCTTTGCAACGGCTTTGTCCGCATCCCCCGCGGACGAGATGACCCGTTGCCTGAAAGCGATCGGGCGGAGCGACGAGAGCATCCGCCGCACGATCCGCATCAGCATCGGCTGGACGACCAGCCATGATCAGGTCAATCGCGCAATCGAGATCTTCGCCGAAGCGATGGACCTGGTCGGCAAGTAAAAACTCGCAAGCCCGAAACGGCTATAGCTTCGGCGGCGATGGCGGCAGCAACTGCGGCGGCAGTTGACCCTCGGCAAACGGATTGCCCTTGCCGACGTCTTCGTAACGATCCCAGCCGATCAGCGCGGGGATCCAAGCGAGCAAAAACAACACCGCATACAGGGCAAAGCAGCCGATGACAAAGCTGGCAGCAACGACCACCGCCATGGCCCATGCCGCCCCCAAAGTCGACTGCCGATAGACGAACGCAGCCACGGCCAGTAGCGTCATTCCGATCACCACGGTGCGAAACGAGTACTGCGGCAGCACGCGGTCCTGCAGTCGCGGCAGCACCGACGGCGGCGGTTGGTCGGCAGGAGCTTCGGGCGACTCAGCAGCGGTCATGATGGCGTCAATCCAGTGAGAATTTTTCGTCCGCGGCCACCCGTCGATGCTCACGGACTCGTAGCGGCCATTATCCCGACCGTCACACTTGCTCGCAACAAGCAGCTCTACACGCAAACGTCGCCGACCGCTCCGCCGGTCGGTCTTCCTCCGGTAAGTAACCTGGTTCCTTCGCCAAACAACTCACGCCGCTTCGCAGCGGCTGACTCAGCACGCCTCCATCTCCGATCGGCGACACAGAGTAGCCGACCGCTCCGCCGGTCGGTCTTCCTACGGTAAGTACCCGGTCACGGCGATCAGCAACTCACGCCGCTTCGCAGCGGCTGACTCAGCATGCCCCAACTCCGATCGACGGAGCGATCGGCGACACAGAGTGGCCCACCGCTCCGCCGGTCGGTCTTCCTCCGGTAAACAACCGGGTCACGGCGTAAGCGACTCGCGCCGCTTCGCAGCGGCTTACTCAGCGTGCCCAAACTCCGATCGACGGAGCGATCGGCGACACAGAGTAGCCGACCGCTCCGCCGGTCGTTCTGGGCGTAGCGGGCAAAGGA
>CALELC010000530.1 GCA_937904535.1 uncultured Planctomycetaceae bacterium | reverse complement strand
CGAACGGAGCGAGGATGAGCTGGCTACGGGCTTGAGAGTTGGTGCTACCGGCGAGAATCCCAGCAACGGCTGGAGCCTCCGACTGCCGACCGGAAATTGCCCCGGTGCCCCAAGGCTTAGTTGTGGGCGGAATCGGAGGTCGAAGCCTGCTCGGCGCTGCCGAGATAAGGCTGCAACAACTCTGCCGTCGCAGGGTTGTTGAGCGCCAACTTCCCAAACCCGCGCACGGCACCGACTGCTAGCGCTTCTTGCTGATACTCTTCGTAATTGGTGATCAGCATCACAGGGATTGATGCAAACCGCGGATCCGCCTTGATACCGCGAATCACATCCAGCCCATCCGAATAATCGCGATCGAGTTTACGATTGACGGTGATCAGGTCGACCGGCCGTTGGGCAAGCACTTCGAGGGTGTCTTGCAGGCCATGGGTTTGCAGCACAACAGCGTCGAATTGCGACTGCACGAGCTTGCGGATTGAGTTGTAGTCCGGGCCACAGTTGCCGCAGTCGATAACGGTCTTGCTCATGATAGATCCAAACGTTTTTGAATGGTTGCCGGCCAAGGAGTCTGACCCTCGGGCGACAAGTCGTGTTCATAGCTTTTCAGCCGTGCCGGACAAGGTCAGACCCTTGTTGCGGCCGGTGGTTAATGGCTGGAGGATGCAATTGGCAGTCCGATCGCGAACAGGCGATCGCGTGTGCTGATAAACAGCGTATCACCCGCTGCTACCGGAGTGCTGAAAAGGCCGGTGCCCAGATTGATTTCAGCAATCGGTTCAGCGTGTTCTGCCCCCAATTCAAACACGGTAATGTCGCCCTCTTCATCGGCGACCCATACCCGACCGTCGGCGATCAGCGGGCTGCTCCAGCTTTGCGCCGCCAGATCAAAGGTGAAATGGACCTTAGCCTTTCCATTTTCCCCCCTGGCGTCAAGGCAGTGCAGGATGCCGGATAGGTCGACGGCGTACAGCAGGTCGTTGGCGATCACCACGGTGCCAAGGGTGCGATGCATGGTTTCTTCAAAACCGATCTCTCCGTCACCGTTGGTATCGAAGCTATCGTAGTGCCAGACAGCCGCCGAGTTAGGGTTATCCAGAGCGACTTCTCCGCGCTCTGGATCGACAGCCTGAGGGTGCCGGTGCGGAATCGGTACTGGCTGGCCATCGACCATTCGCATCGCCAGTTGTGGTGAGACGTCACCGCGTCGCGTGGGATCGATGCACCACAAATGACCGTCTCCCTCGCCGAGTTCGGGATCCTGGCCGACAGCAATGTACACCCGCTCTTGGTAGATCACCGGAGTGCCAATCAGATAGTTGCGGTCGGCATCGCCCGATAACGCCCAGCGGGAGGTTTTGGGATTGCAGTCGAACTTCCAGAGCAGGGTCGGTTTGCCATCGACGCCGTGATCGGCGGCGAAGCTGTACACATAGCCGTCGCCGCCGGCGAAGATCGCTTGCGGGACCCCGCCTAAGACCCCGGCGGCTGGGCTAGACCACTGGCCGTGCAAGATGTTCTCGCCCGGAGAATTGTCCGCCCAAATCAGTTGGCCGGTCCGTTTGTCGAGGCACAGAAAGCTCGGCGCCTCCGGTGCTGGCAGTTCTGTCGTCGGCTCGCCGGTCCCGTTGCCGGTGTTGACCAGCAACAGCTCGCCCCATGCGGTGACGCTGCTGGCAGCCATGTTTCGTTGGCTGACCCCTAGCTCGGCCATCATGTCATAAACCCACACCACGTCGGCTTCGAGCGGGTTGGCGACGATCTCGGGCGGCTGGGCCAGGCCATCATCTTGACCATCGCGAAATCCTGCGGTGTCGAGGCAGCGAACTTCACCGCGGCTGGTGACAAACCACAAGCGATCGTCCTCCACCAGCGGTGTGCTGCAGATCCCTTGGAGCGGCCAATCGTGAACGCGACCCGAAGCGAGTTTCTCGCTGCTGTGCTGCCACCGCAACTGCCCGCTCTGACGATCAAAGCACAGCAGACAGCCGAGATCGACTTCGGCCGGGTAACGTTCCAGATAACCGGATGCATTGTTCGTGCCAACAAATACCAAGTCGCCGGCGACGACTGGGTTGCCGTAAGTCAAGCTACCGAGGTTTGCGACCCAGCGGATGTTTTCGGCGGTCTCGCGTTGCCAGAGGCCGCTGCGACGATCAAACCGGCCGACATTCCAGCTGTCGGGCAGTTTGCCTGTTTGCGGAGTGTTGTTGCGGTGTGATGTGCCACCCCACTGCGGCCAATCGCCAGCCGGGACCTGCGCTTCGTGCTCGCCCGCGATGGTCGCGGGGGCGGCCGCGGGTGCAGAGATCAGCCGCACTGTCTGCGGCAGTTCCAACCCGGCAGTGTCAGCCGGCTGAGCGGATGGATGCGGCTGAACAAGGCGCTGCTGTGCCGCCTGTGGTGGCGGGCTGTGGCGTTCGGTGCCTAGCCGAACCACATCAGGCAGCATGTCCGACAGCAGCGACCCGGCCAGCGTTGCCAGCACGA
>CALELC010000529.1 GCA_937904535.1 uncultured Planctomycetaceae bacterium | reverse complement strand
CCCCACAGAAGTCCCGCTACGAGTCTTAAATGGCCGGCCATCAGCCCCCAACACGGTGCCAAAATTGACGTGTTGCAGCCGAACCGTTTCAAATCCGAGCCGCTGCGCTACGGCAAACAACTTCTCGAAATGCTCGCTCTGCCGAGTGTCGACGACGTACAGAATTTCGTCCGGCGCAAACTGCTCGCGGCGATAGAACAAGGTCGCTAAGTCGGTGGTTGCGTACAGGTACGCCCCGTCCTTCTTCTGCACGATCATCGGAGAGTCGAACTCGGGCAAAAACACGCATATCGCCCCTTCGCTCTGCTCCGCTAAGCCTGCCTGCTGCAACTGCTCGACAACACCCGGCAACCTGTCATGGTAGAAACTCTCGCCCAACGTGTAGTCAAACGAGATCTCAAGCCGCTCATAGACTCGGTTGATTTCATCTTGGCAGTACGGCAGAAAGCGCTGCCACAACGCCAAATTTTCGGCATCGCCTGCGTGCAATCGCGCCGTTTCCTGCAGCACAGCGGTTGTGATTTCCTGATGCTCTGATGCTTGCTGACTAAACGTGGCATCGCTCTCGGCTGCGGCGAGCACGGCCTGCAGTTTTTCGAGCTGCTCAGCCGCTGCGTCCCGCTTGCGCGTCGCCGCCGCCAGCGACTTCTCACGCTTCTTTCGCTCCTGTGGCTGCTCGCCAGCGACAGCCACGGCCAAACCAGTCACAATTTGTTCAGCCTCATCCAAGGCCTTGCGCGCGGATTCAATCGCTGCCACCGCGTTGTGGTATTCAATCAAGCGATTCACTAACCGGTAGAGCCGAGACAACTCGGCCACCGGATTATTGAGCAGCGCCGCCTCGTCACCGAAGTGCTTAAAGCCATAGATCACCATCCCAAATTGGGTGCCCCAATCACCCAAATGGTTGTCAGTGACCACCCGGTGACCGAGAAAGCGAAAGATTCGCGCCAGCGAGTCGCCAATGACCGTGCTACGGATATGCCCAACATGCATCGGCTTGGCGACATTGGGCGATGAATAGTCGATCAAAATGGTGCGTGGTGAAGCCTCAGGGGTCACCCCTAAACGCTCATCGCGGAGCGTCTCCCACACCGCCTGCTCCAACCACGCTTGCCGCAGCCGCAGATTAATAAACCCAGGACCTGCAATTTCTAACGGCTCACACAAATCGTCGACTTGCAATGCCGCGACCAGGGCTGTCGCAATTTCCCGCGGTGGCCGCGACAACTGCTTTGCCAGCGGCATCGCGCAATTGGCTTGATAATCACCAAAGCGGGGGTCCGCAGTCGGACGCACCAGGGCAGCGTAGGCCTCAACGTCTGCGACAGACAGGTCGACTTGCTCGGGGGCGAATTGAGCAACCACCTGCGGCAAAGCTGCGGCGAATCGTTCGCGCAGCAGATCAAGAATCAGCATTAGGATTTGGACCTAGGAGAAAGCTCAGCTTCAGACAGGCCGAGTTCAGCAAGCGGAACGATCTTGGCATCCGCCCAAAGCGACTCCAAGTCGTAGTAGGCGCGTGCTTCTTCATCGAACAGGTGAATCATCACGCTGCCATAATCGAGCACGATCCAGCGGCTGTCTTCGTACCCTTCGATCCCCAGTCGTTGATCACCGAGCTCTTTCTGCAACACATCATCGATCTCCTCGCTGATGGCATGCAATTGCCGGCGGCTGGTGCCGGTGGCGATCACAAAGTAGTCGAATAGGGCCGTCTGTTCACAAACGTCCAGCACCAACACGTCACTACCGTTATTGACGATCGCCGTGCGGGCGGCCGCAGCGGCCAGCTCTCGACTGCGATCGGTCACCGCCGGCGTGCGAGTCGCTTTCGGCGGCGGTTGGGAGAGAATGGAATCGGCGGAATCAGATGTCGGTTTTGGATTTTTCATAAGGCTGGACAGTGTACTGAGTTTCGGAATATTGTCACGCCCATGCCGGGCTCGCAAAGGGGTTTCGGCTCAGTGTTGTCAACAGAGCGGTCACAAGGATTCACAAGCATGGCTGATTGGCTTGAGGAAGGGGCAAAAATGCCCCCGTTTTCGCTTCCTGATGATTCCGGCAAGGAATGGAAGTCATCACAGTGGTCGGGGCGACCACTGGTCATCTATTTTTATCCCAAGGATGACACCCCCGGCTGCACCCGACAGGCCTGCGCCTTTCGGGATGCCGCCGAAGAGTTTCGCAAACTCGGTGCCAGCGTGGTAGGCATCAGCGGTGGGAGCGTGGAGAGCCACGCGAAGTTCCGCGACAAGTATGACCTGAACTTCCCGCTGTTGGTCGATAGCGACCATGCCATTGCGGAGCGATTTGGTGCCTGGCGGGAAAAGAACCTGTATGGCAAGAAATCGATGGGCATCCAGCGTTCGACATTTGTGATCGATGCCCAAGGACAGGTCGCCAAACTTTGGAAACGGGTCCGCGTGGACGGACACGACGCACAAGTCTTAGCGGCGCTGCGAAACTTGGCTTAAGACCGCGGCTTACCCTGCGGCTGCCGCGGTTTGCACCACTCCCGCGCTCGCTCCATGGCAGCAGCGCGCTGATCTGTCTGCGCAGCCGTATACCCGGTGTGTTCGACGAGAAACCCAACCTTGGGGTGCTGCTCGGCCGCCTTCATCTCAATCTCTCGCAGCGGCACCTGGTGCAGCGTCGCAAGAGTTGCCAAAGCCACGTCGGCAACGGTTACCTGCAATGGCAGGTTATCGACCATCACCGGCATGCGAGTTATTGCCGGGCGTTCGTCATCCAGCAACTTAGCGAGCTTAGGAGCATCCTCCACGGCTCCGAAACGGGCGATCGCCTGCAGCGAAGTCTGCAACGTTTCGATATCGGTGGTCTCATCAAGCGTCTGCAATCCGAGCTTACTGCTAGCCGGCAGCTCCCACTGCATCCCATACCATAAGGCATCGGCGCGGTTCTCGATCCGGCTCCTCAATAGCCATTGCTGCAGCAACTCCGAAACCGGCGGCCAGAGCTGCCCATCGCGGCGAACCGTGGCGAATTGGCGGTTAAAAACCGACATTAACGTCGCCTCATAACCCGCCCCGACCTTCACGCCTGGATCGGTTAAGGGCAACAACATCGCGACAGCATCCGCAAGCGTCGGCAACTGCTTCC
>CALELC010000528.1 GCA_937904535.1 uncultured Planctomycetaceae bacterium | reverse complement strand
GGGATAGGGTGCATAAGCACTCGATGTCCATTCCCACACATCACCGAGCATTTGGTCCAGTTCGCCCGGTGGCAGCGTCGCAGCGGTAGGATGAATCGCCGCGTTGCGCTGCAGCAGTTTGTCGATAAAACCACCAGGATCTGTCGACGGCGCTGGATGCTCCGCTGCGACTTCCCATTCGGCTTCGGTGGCTAGCCGAGCGCCACGCCACCGCGCGTAAGCATCGGCCTCAAAGTAGCTGACGTGGCAGACCGGGCGCCGCGGATCGATCGGCTTCAGTCCCGCTAGCGTGAACCCCTGCCATTGGCTCTGTTCCTGTTGCCAGTACAGTGGCGCGCTCCAGCCCTGGGTTTGGATATGGTTCCAGCCTTCGGAAAGCCACCACTGAGGCTGTTGATATCCACCGCTTTCAATGAACTCCAGATACTCTCCCGCCGTCACCAGGCGATCCGCGAGGGCAAACGGTTCCAAGAACACCCGGTGCCGCGGTGTCTCATTGTCATAGGCAAACCCGTGTCCCTGATAGCCGATCTGATAAACGCCTGCTTCCACTGGGCACCAACGAAATGGCTCAGGTGATCGATTCCCGCCGGCCGAGTCACTCCAGCGGCCAGGGCGATAGACGGGCCAGAGCGGGTTTTTGGAAAATGCATGCTTGATGTCGGTCAACATCAATTCTTGGTGCTGCTGTTCATGTTGCAGGCCGAGTTCCAGCACTCCACTTAGCTCCTGCAGCTCGTCCTCGCCAAGTCGCTCGATCAGTTCCCTCACTGCCTGATCGATTGCATGACGGTATTCCCAGACCTCTGCGACCGTTGGCCGGGTCAGCAGGCCCCGCTCGGCACGCGGAAACTGCGCGCCGACGGTGTTGTAATAAGAATTGAATAGGTAAGCGTACTGAGGATGCTGCGGTTGATATCCAGGTTGCGCCGCCAGAATAAAGGTTTCGAAAAACCATGTTGTGTGCGCCAAGTGCCAGCGAATGGGGCTAGCGTCGGGCATTGACTGAATGCAGCAATCTTCTGGGGTGAGTGTTTCGCACAACCGTTGGCTCATCCCACGAACATCGAGCAGGCATTGGACCAGCTTCGCCCGGTCGATTTCTAAACACTCCTTGGTCGACATCGGAATCTCCTCAAGGATTAGGAAGGCTGCTTTTCCAACAGGAAGACGGCAAAATACCGTCGTTCATCAAGCCACTGGCGGCGGAGCACAAACCCGGCTGTCCGCGCCAACGCAGCAAATCCTTCAGTCGTGTATTTATGAGAGTATTCGGTCCGAATCCACTCATCACTTTGGATGGCGAATCGCTGACCAGCAATCTGAATTGTCTGTGCCGAGGTACAGCGGAGCCGCATTTCAATTCGGCCGGACGCAGCATCATAGGGTGCCTCGTGCTCAAAGTGCTCGAGCTGAAAGTTTGCTCTGAGTTCTCGATTGATCCGACGCAGCAGGTTGAGATTGAACTCGGCAGTCACACCTTGGGCGTCATTGTAAGCCGCTTCAATGATTGCCGGTTCCTTTTGCAGATCGATCCCAATGAGGAGCCTGCCGTGATCGCCGACAAGGTTGGCGGCATGTTGCAGTAAATCGCAGCCTTCATGTGGCTCGAAATTGCCGATTGTTGAACCGGGAAAGTAAACCGTGCGTGGCGCAGCACTCGGTAGCGGCGGAAGCTCGACCGCCGTCGTGAAATCAGCGATCAGTGGCAGCACCTTGAGATGCCGGTACTGTCGCTGGAGCTGCTGGGCAGTTGCCAACAAATGCTCGCCCGAGATATCGATCGGCACATAGGCGCGCAGGTCGCAGAGACGGTCGAGCAGTTGCCGCGTCTTGATACTGCTGCCGCTGCCAAACTCAATCAGCACTCCGTCCGCTGGTAGGCACGAGACGATCTCGGCCACAGAGCGCTGCATGATCTGCAGTTCGGAGCGGGTCAAATAGTATTCGTCGAGCTCACAGATTTGATCGAAGAGCTGCGAACCACGCTGATCATAGAAGTACTTGGACGGCAATTGCTTCGGAGCTTGCCTCAGGCCCAGGCGAACGTCGCTGTGCAGCGGTTCGGGAAGCTTGCGATCCGGCAGACGTGTCGGCGAGCAGAGGGTTTGAATCATGGAGCAACGCTAGTTGGGGAGCGGCGGTTGAGGTGTGTTGGCCGCTGGTCGGGCGGAGCGAAGCTGTACGCTTTGTCCGCTGTCTCCTGCAGCTACTGAGCCGCCAGGAGCAATCGATGTTCCAGAGTCGGGGGCGGTTAGTTTGCAGAGGCTGGCTGAGCGTGTGTGTGTCCTGCGGCCAGCAGCGATATCGGCCCGACATTTGCTTTTCGCTCTGGCTCACCACCCTGCCGGCAACTGGATAGGACTGCATGCCGAACACGTTTTTCTCGATTCAGATCAGCGATTCGCCGTTAGTGGCGGTCGCCATTCATCATGGTCACGAACTGCGTGCTGAATTGCGTCCACTGATTGGGCTCGATGAAGCGACACGCTTGCGTGAAGAAGATCCGCTGACTGGAACCTGGACGCTCTGCGCACCCAACCGCATTGTGGTGCATCGTTCGCGGTTTGAAGTCGACCTCAATCGACCGCGGCATCGGGCGGTGTACGCCGCACCGGAGGACGCCTGGGGCCTGGAAGTTTGGCGTCAGCCGCTGGCTCCCGCGATCCTCCAGCGGTCGTTGGAGCATTATGAGTTGTTCTATCAGATGCTCGACAGCCTGTTGTCGCGGCTGGTGGGCATTTACGGCCGCGTGGTGGTGTACGATCTGCACAGTTACAACCATCGGCGTGATGGCGATAACCAGCCGCCGGCCAGTGCCTGCCAGAACCCCGAAATCAACGTCGGCACCGGCACGATGAATCGCGAGTATTGGGCGCCGGTGGTCGACTCCTTCATCCGCGACCTCCGCGCTTTTCCCCTGAAGGATGAACCGCTGGACGTCCGAGAGAACGTGCGGTTTCGTGGGGGAGCGATGGCTGAGTGGATTCACCAGCGTTACCCCAAGACCGTCTGCGCGCTGGCGATCGAGGTCAAGAAGATCTTCATGGATGAATGGACCGGCAGCCATGACCCGGTGATCCTGCGCGGCATCCGCGATGCCCTCGCGTCGACCACCGACGGTGTGCTGCACGCACTGCAGGATGTCGGACGATGAATGGCAGCGAATCGCCCGCCCGGCTCGTGCAGTCCGAAGAGGATCTGGCACCGTGGTTTACTCAGTTGGCCCAGACCGTCTGCAACCGCTTGGCGGAGAATCAACGTGTACGGCGAACGCTGCCCGCCGAAGGACGGCTTCGGATCGACCGCCAGTTGCCGTTTCTGTGTGTCTACCGGCAGCCACAAGACGAGGCGGACACGGGAACCCGCGATCTAATTATTGGGGAAGCGGCTTATCTATTTGCATCGGGTAACGCGGCGCTGCATCCGCACTTGGAATACCTGGTTCAACGGGTGGCGGCGACGCTGACGGAGCATTTTGGAACGTTTTTGTTGCTGGAGGTGTGGGCGCTGCCCGAGCAACCTCAGGCGGCGGACTCAAGCGTTCCCAAACGCGTTTCCGGCTTTCGCGGCGCTGTCTCGACGCAGTTTGAAATCCAAGTCGTTGATCCCGATATGATCCCGGCAACGGTTGGGGCACTGACCGATGCATTGCTGGAAATCAACCTGCTGGGCCGAGCGCCTGAAGTGATCACCAGCAAGCAACCAGTGATCGCTCCACCGGGGCTAAAGCCGCTGCGAATGTTGAATCAGCAGGGGGCACTCAGTGGGCTGGTGCATCTGGGGTTGGGGGTTGAGCCAATCTACCGGGATCCGGCAACGGGTGACTTGTATCCTGTTGTCCTGCGAGCGCTGCGCCAGCAGGTGGCATTTGCCCTGCGAAAAGCCGTGGCTGCGTTCACGGGCGACGTCCATCGCGGCGGACTGCCTACCGGTACCCAGCACGAACGACTGCCGACCGATTACCTTGCGCTGGGGCAATCTGCGTTTGTGCGTGCCACCTCGGTGGTCGACCAGCAATTGGCCGAGATTTCAGAAGCGTTTGATTTTCTGCTGCAAGTGACGCCGGTGAACACCGCTGAAGCCTGGACGGAGTTTCAGGCCAGCGGATTCAAGCAGCCACCTCAGCTCTACTACCGGCCGCTCCCCTACTATCCTCACTTGATGAAGCGGCGGTTGTTTGAGCTGCCGATCGAGCATGTTGAAGATGCTACCTTGGCGATGCTGTTTTGGGAGAAACAAGCTGAACTCGATCGTCAATTGACGGCCCTGCAAGATCTCAATACGGAGCTGTTTCGCCACAGCAGTTTGCAACTCTACGGCGCTGTGGATTCCGAGCTGCGGTCGCTCGCGGAACAGGTGTTGGCCACTTTGCCTGCGCCTAGTTGTAGCGAGCAACCGGCGGCGGACGCCGATGCTGTGTCCCAGCTAGCGCAACAAGAAATCGATCGCTATCACCGTCTGCACCCAGAGTTCCATGCTCGGGTGGAGATTGATGATACGATCGCTGCTGGCGTGATGGTGGTTCATAACCGCCTGTTGGTTTCCCGCACAGTCCGTGTCCCCAGCGATCACCTGCCCGCGCTGCTGCATCATGAAGTCGGAACCCATGTGCTTACTTATTGCAACGGGCAATTGCAGTCGCTTCATCAAATGCATGCTGGCCTGGCGGGCTATGAAGAGCTGCAAGAAGGACTGGCTGTGCTGGCGGAGTTTCTCGCCGGTGGACTAACCGCCAAGCGGATGCGAGCTTTGGCATCACGAGTCTTAGCGGCTCATTCGATGCTTTCCGGTGAAGGGTTCGTGCGAACGTTTGCATACCTGCGGGAGCACTGCCTGCTGTCCGAGCGAGCGGCGTTTACCACGACGGTGCGAGTTTACCGCGGCGGCGGGTTTACGAAGGACATTATCTATCGCCGCGGGCTGCGGGAATTATTAGATCACTTGCGCAAGGGATATAAGATCGAGCCGCTGTATGTCGGCAAAATCGCCCTGCGACACGTGCCGATCATTCAAGAGTTGCGTCGCCGCTCGATTCTTCAGCCGCCAGCTCTGTTGCCTCTGTTTTTGAAGGGTGCTCGTGCGCATGCTCGGCTGGAGCAGTGTCGTGGGCTTACCGTTGTGGACCTTGCAAGGAACTCAATATGAAACTCGGGTTTGTGGTCAATAACGTCAAGACGGAGTCGGCTGCCTACACGACGACGCGGTTAGCGATGACAGCGACCAATCTGGGGCATGAATCATGGACCCTGGGCGTCGGCGATTTTGAGTACGCTCCGGACGGTTCGATTTATGCCCATGCGCGTGGAGTGCGCGGCGATCACTATGACGATCTGCGAGTGTTCATGGCAGAGCTGCAGGGGACTGAAGCCCGATGTGAAAAGATTCGCGTCGACGACTTAGATGTGCTGCTCTTGCGGAACGATCCCGCAGAGGACGTGGTTGAGCATCCCTGGGCACAGACCAGCGGCATCTTGTTTGGACGCCTTGCGGTGGAACGCGGGGTGATGGTCGTGAACGACCCGGAATACCTGGCGACCGCGATCAATAAGACCTACTTTCAGCACTTCCCCGAACAGGTTCGCCCAAAGACGTGCATCAGCCGCAATGTTAAAGACATCCAGGAATTTATCGAACAACATCCTGGCGGCGTGGTGGTCAAACCGCTGCAAGGTTCGGGCGGTCACAATGTGTTCTTTATTAAGGAAAGTGACCGCGCCAATCAAAATCAAATGATTGAGGCGGTGCTTCGCGATGGCTACTGCATTGTCCAGGAATATCTGCCTGCCGCGGCAGAAGGCGATGTGCGGCTGTTTGTCATGAACGGGCAGGCGCTGCAGAAGGATGGCGTGTATGCAGCTTTCCGCCGCGTCAACCGCAACGGCGATGGCCGCAGCAATATGCATTCCGGCGGCGAAAGCGTTGCCGCTGAAGTGACTCCGCAGATGCTCGAGCTGGTCGAAGCGGTCCGGCCCAAACTCGTCCATGACGGGATGTATTTGGTGGGCCTCGACATCGTCGAAGACAAGTTGATGGAGATCAATGTCTTCAGTCCCGGCGGCCTGGGCAGCGTTGGGTCGCTGACCGGGATCGATTTTACAGAAGTAGTGATCCGTGACCTGGAACGCAAGGTGCGCTACAAATCACTCTATGGATCGCGTCTGCGGAACTGGGAACTAGCCACACTGTGAGGCCTGCTAGCACCCAAGGTGTGGGCGCTCCTTGATGAACCGCGTGGCCACGGCCTCGCGGTACTGCGCCCAAAGCCTCCGCCATGGGACCCTCAGCGCTGTGATCACGAGCGGATGCCGATCCCATCTCGGAGCGTACCCACCGCTATTTTGAACACGTCCGTAGTTATCCAGAAGGACGTGCTTGTGTGGCATCCTGGTTGGCGAATTATCCCGCCAACCGGTCGCTCGCGCGGACCGGTTGGGGAAATCTTCAAGCAATTACCTGCAATGCCAACTTAGCATTGCCTGGTTAGCCGATCAGCTCCCGAGCGGCTTTCTCGACGGCCTCGGCGGTGATAAAGAACTTGGTGTAAACCAGGTCATAGGGGCCGCTGGCACCGAAGGCTTCCATACCAACGAATCGTCCGGTGAAGCCGAGGTAGCGATCCCAACTCATGCGGATACCGGCTTCACAGGCCACCCGCGCGGTGACCGATGGCGGGAGGACTTCATCGCGGTACGACTGCGGCTGCAGGTTGAAGAGTTCCATGCAGGGCATGCTGACCACGCGCGCCTTCACGCCGTCGGCCACGAGCTTTTCATAGGCCGCAACACACAGCGACAGCTCGCTGCCGCTGGCCATCAGGATCACTTCAGGATCGGCAGCTTCGCCGGCCAGAATGTAACCGCCGCGGGCACAGCCGCTTGCCGGCGCATACTTGTCACGGCACAGCGTGGGCATGTTTTGCCGCGAGAGGACGAAGGCCGAGGGGTGATCGCTGATTGTCATCGCCGTGCGATAGCACTCGGTGACTTCGTTCGCATCGCCGGGGCGGAAGACGTACAGGCCGGGAATCGCACGGCAGGCCGACAGATGCTCGATCGGCTGGTGGGTGGGGCCATCTTCGCCGACGCCGATGCTGTCGTGGGTCAGTACATAAATCACGGGCTGGTGCATCAGGCTGCTCAGCCGCATTGCGCCCCGCATGTAATCGGTGAACACGAAGAACGTGGCGCCGTAGGCTCGCAGGCCGGTCAAGGACAGGCCGTTGCAGATGGCGGCCATCGCGTGTTCGCGAATCCCGAAGTGCAGGTTGCGGCCGCCGAAGTTGCCGGGCAGGTAGTCGCCGGCGCCTTCGAACTCAAGGTAGGTCTTGGTGCTCGGGGCGAGGTCGGCCGAACCCCCGATCATATAGGGGACATTCTTCGCGATCGCGTTGAGGACTTTGCCGCTGCTGTTGCGCGTGGCGTCGCCTTTTTCGCTCGCCGGGAACACCGGCAGATCCTTGTCCCAGCCCTCGGGCAATTTGCCGCTGAACAGGGCCTCGAGTTCCGCCGCTTTGTCGGCGTGAGCTGCCTTGTACGACTGCCACAGCGTTTGCCACTGAGCATAAGCCTGCTTGCCGCGGGCGCCGATGTTTTCGGCGAAATGCTCACGCACACCTTCGGGAACATAGAACTTTTGGTCCTTGGGCAGGCCATAGTATTCCTTGGCCAGCTCGATTTCGTCCCAGCCCAGCGGTGCCCCGTGCGCACCATGGGTGTTCTGCTTGTTGGGTGCCCCGTAGCCGATGATGCTCTTGACGACGATCAGCGTCGGCTTGTCGGTCGTCGCTTTGAAGGCCTCGATCGCCGACGCCAGAGCGGCAACGTCGTTGGCGTCAGCAACATGCAGGACGTTCCAGCCGAGTCCTAGGAACTTTTGACCGACGTCTTCGCTGAAGGCCAGATCGGTATCGCCTTCGATGGTGATTTTGTTGTCGTCGTAGATCCAGCAGAGGTTGGACAACCCGAGGTGACCAGCGACCGATGCGGCTTCGCTGGTGATCCCTTCCATGATGTCGCCGTCGCTGCACAGCACGTAGACGTTGTAGTCAAACAGTTCGTGCTCAGGCGTGTTGTAGCGAGCTGCCAGCCAACGCTGAGCCATCGCCATGCCGACCGAGTTGGCGGTGCCTTGGCCGAGCGGGCCGGTCGTGGTCTCGATGCCTGCGGCCTCGCCGTATTCGGGGTGTCCGGCGCAGGGGCTGCCGATCTGCCGGAAGCTCTTGATGTCGTCCAAGGTGATCGACAAGCGATCGGTGGGCTCGCCTTGATGATCGACCGACTTCACGCCCGTCAAATGCAGCACGCTGTAGAGCAGCATGGAGGAGTGGCCGCAGGAAAGCACGAAGCGGTCGCGCGCTGGCCACTGCGGGTGCTCCGGATCGTACTTCATCGCATGGTTGAAGACCTGGTAAGCGATCGGAGCGAGTGCCATCGGCGTGCCAGGGTGGCCGCTGTTCGCTGTCTGCACCGCATCCATACTGAGGGCGCGGATGGTATCAATAGCGGTGGTTTGGATATCGGTGCTCGCGACGCTCATTCTTATTCCCTCTCGGATTCAGCTTCGATTGACGGTTCCCAGACGCGGCATCTGCTGCATCGCCGCTGCTGCAAACCGGTGCAAATACGTGCGACAGCCTAATGGTATGAGTTATCAGCGGAAAGGGGCATCCCGATGATCCCCAGGTAAGGGTTTCGCGA